>NZ_JBDGAB010000016.1:0-33004 GCF_040910705.1 Blautia sp. RTP21359st1_E11_RTP21359_211015 | reverse complement strand
GCGCAGGATGAAGAGCAGGATGAGGTTTCCACAGGCTCTGAGGATGTGACGGAACAGACGGAAGCGCCGGAGGCTGAGACTGCTGCGGCAGCAGAACCGTCAGAGGAGTTTACAGATTCTGAGGAGATCGAAGCAGCAGAAGGAAGTGAGGAAGCTTCGGATGAGCCTTCTGAAGAGCAGGAAGAGTTTTCCGGACAGGAAGCGGATGAGATCCCGCTGGCATCCGGTGTTGAGAACCTGTCATCCGGAAGTATGAAGCTGCAGGCTCAGGAACAGCAGGATAAAGAGGAAGAAGAGACTTATCAGGAAGCGGAAGAAGCTGAGGCTGAGAAAGCTACAGAGATGTCTTTGTCCCAGAGTGTTGCAGAGATCATGAAGGAGAAGGCTGCTGGAAATGAGGAAAGTGAGGAGAAGGCTGCAGGGGTTCCGCTCAATGAGGAAGGCAAGCCTGATTTTTCCGCAACGATCCGTATGCCGGAGCTGAAGATCCCGAAGTCCATGATCAATGTGGACCCGGAGAATGCAAGCAGTTCCGCGGAGATCCCGGATGCGTCCGGAATTTTCGGAAATATCGAGGATATTGCGGCATCTGTAGGTGACAGGTCCGGGAAGGATAAAGATAAGGACTTCAACCTGGAGGATACTATTCTGGCAGCAGCTACACAGCAGGGAATCGATATCCCGGAGGAAGAGAAATCTCCGGATGTCCAGCAGTCCGACGTAACGGAAGAGCCGGCAGGTATTGAGGATCTGGATATTGCGGCTGATGAATTTGTTCCGGAGGAGCCGGATGCGGCAGACATCGAGGATATCATGGCGCAGATCTCCGCTCAGCAGGAGGAAGAGGTAACGGAGACTTCCGATACCAGACTTCCGGATATCGTATTTGATGAAGATGAGGAGCCGGTTACTGAGGAGGATCTTCAGGCTGCAGAAGCAGAGTTTCTGAATGGTCCGTCAGGAGTACAGAAGCCGGTGGAAGAAGATGATGTGCTTCCGGAGATTCCTTCACTGGAATCTGAGGAGCAGGTGCAGAAGGCGGCAGCAGAGCCTTCAGCGAAGCTTCATCATGAGGAACCGGTGGCTTCAGCGGAAGAGGAAAATCTTCTTGATGAGGAAGAAGAATACAGTGATGACGCCTTTGAATTCCAGGAAGAGGATGACGAGGATGACTTTATCAGCAGTCTCATCGGTGATGATTCTGATGAAGCCATGGAAGAGGACGATGAGGAAGAGGAGCTCAGCGAGGAAGAGCAGCTTGAGAAATTTATCGCTACGATCCATCCGGAAAAGGATCCTACAAAGATCGTTTCCAGAAAGAAAGAGCTCACAGAGGAAGAAAAACAGCTTTTCACCTATTTTGTTACAGTTCCCGGAATGAAGGAACAGCTGCTTGATGTACTCTGCGATGTGCAGATGGGCGCAGCAGACAAGACCTCCCAGACCGGAAATGTGATCGTTATGGGCGGCAGAGAAACAGGTAAGACGAGACTGATCTCAAGTCTGATCCCGGCAATCTGTAAAGAGCTGAATATCGAGGCTTCCAAGGTTGCCTATATATTTGCGGATGATCTCAACGGAAAGGATATTCCGGAGATCGTATCCAAGCTTGCCGGCGGTTTCCTTGTTATCGAGGATGCAAACCAGCTTTCCCAGGAAACAGCAGATGAGCTTGAGGAAGCTATGACCGGAAACACAAAGGGAATGATCGTGATCCTGGAGGATGAAAAGATCGGTATGCGTAAGCTGATCGCGAGATATCCGAAGCTTGCGAAGAAGTTTACATCCATGATCAACATTCCTGTATTTACAAACGATGAACTTGTTAATTTCGCTAAGGTCTATACCATGGAGAATGGATTCCGTATCGACCAGATGGGCATGCTTGCTCTGTATAATCTGATCGGGATCAACCAGAAGGAGGATCAGCCGATGTGCATCGGTACTGTGAAGACCATGCTGGATAAGGCTATGGAGAGAGCTCAGAGCGGATTGTTCAAGCGTTCCAAGAAGCGTGTGGACCGTGATGGCTACACGGTACTTTTTGAAAAGGATTTCAGCTGAAAATAAGAAAAAGCAGAGGTAAAAAATATGGCCAGACCTTATCTTGGTAACCCGAAATATACCATTGAAGTCCTTCAAAAGTATCATTTTGTTTTCCAGAAAAGGTTTGGTCAGAATTTTCTGATCGACGAGCATGTTCTGGAAAAGATCATTGAGTCTTCGGGTATCACGAAGGATGATTTTATACTGGAGATCGGTCCGGGTATCGGAACTATGACCCAGTATCTTGCGGAGGCTGCCAGAGAGGTGGCTGCTGTGGAGATCGACAGTTCGCTGATCCCGATCCTTAAGGATACGTTGAAGGACTGGGATAATGTTTCCGTGATCAATAACGATATCCTGAAAACGGATATCAAAAAGATCGCAGATGAGAAAAACGGCGGTAAGCCTGTGAAGGTGGTTGCGAATCTGCCGTATTACATTACGACTCCGATCATCATGGGGCTTTTTGAGAAGAATGTTCCTGTGGATTCGATCACTGTCATGGTGCAGAAGGAGGTTGCAGACCGTATGCAGGTTGGTCCCGGTACCAAGGATTACGGTGCGCTTTCCCTGGCTGTGCAGTATTATGCGAAGCCGGAGATCGTTGCGAATGTACCGCCGAACTGTTTTATGCCGCGGCCGAAGGTTGGAAGTGCGGTGATCAAGCTGACGCGTTATGAGAAGCCGCCGGTGGATGTGAAGGATGAGGGGCTTATGTTCCGTCTGATCCGTGCATCTTTTAACCAGAGGAGAAAGACGCTTGTGAACGGGATCAGAAATTCCGGAGATTTTTCCCTGAGTAAGGAGGAGATCGAGGATGTGTTCAACAGGTGTGATCTTCCGCTGAATATCAGGGGTGAGGCGCTGACACTGGAGCAGTTTGCGATGCTTGCCAACTGTATTTATGATGAGAAAAATTAATATATGATAAACGCAAAAAGAGCCCGGGCAGCTGTTCCGGGTTCTTTTTGCGTTTCCGGACGGGAATGTTGGAGAGGTTTCCTGTCCGGACCTATATATTTGTTATAGAAAGGAGGTTATGTCTGAAGCGTCAGACATAAGTAAGTAATGAAAAATTTACATTTTTTATTTTACTGATAAGATGTTAGGAAAGTTTGTTTAAAATATGAAAATATTGTGAATATATTTTTGATGATATACATAAAGTCTGAATGGTGTGGGTGGGAATGGGGAAAATTGAGGTTTACAGAGGGGTGGGGGTGTGTGGTATACTGAGGGGCGTCGAAAAGGTAATGATGAGGTAATAAAAAGGCAGTAAAAGATAGTTAAAAATAGTAAAAGGCAATTTTTAATAAGGGCTGGTGCCCGTATGGAGGTTGAATATTATGAGAAGATTGAACAAGGTTACAGCTTTGGTTATTGCGGGTGTTATTTCATGTACATCTCCGATGATGGTTATGGCGTCTGATTCCGGTTCTGTTATGAGTCAGGCGGAGGAGATCCTGAAGGATAATGAGGTTGGGTCTCTTGCTTCTGATCCGGATAAGGTTGGGGATATCATTGTTTATGTGAAGGGGCTTTTTGATTCTAACCAGATCACGGATGATGAGATTTCTCAGGGAATCGATGAGGCTGCGGATCATTTTGGGGTGAGTCTTAATGAGGATGATAAGAGTTCGCTGGTTAATATTATCAGTAAGTTCCGTGGAATCGAGATGAGTGATGATCAGATCAAGGGGTATGTGAGTGATGCTTATAGTACTTTGAAGGATATGGGTGTTACGAAGTCTGATGTGAAGAATATTTTTGAGAAGGCGATTGAGTTTATTAAGGGGATGCTTTCACGGCGGTGATGGTTTGTGATGGCTGGTGTTTTTGATGATGTTTTAGATGGAGTTTGAGTTAGAGGGTGAGGGTTGTGGCTCTTTTGTTGGGGTTGTTGTTGGTTTGTTTGGTTGAGATGTACAATATGTACAATGTTTAGGGTTTTGGTTTTGTTTGTGAATGTGGTGTTTTTATAAATTGGGGGAGGGCGTTTTGGAAAAAATTGTGCAAATGCGCTAATTGTTTACGAGATGTTCATTGTTTGTTCATATTTGTCTGGTAGTATAGGGATAGTTCGAAAGAACGTTACGAAAGACGCTGTAATGGTGTGTATCTGTATCATTACACATACAATTTTTTTCATAATAATCGCCCCGGTAAGCCACTACCGGGGCACTCCTCGTTTTTGGGCCTTTTTTGGGCTCTTTTTTTGTGGGTGCGGGGGGATGGAGGGAGGGACGGACGGACTGCCGGAGGGGCGGCTGCATGGTCGTGCCTGGTGCGGTCGTTTCGCCGGGTCATACTAAGCGTCTGAGTCTTCTGCCGTGCAGGGCGCCCCATAACTCGCCATGTACGCTGATGCGTACCTGGCTCAGACAGATGGGGCTTACTCTGCGGCTTGTGGCCGCAGAGTACCTTCCCGTCAGAAGCCTCAGGCGCTAAGTATGACCAGCGGCTTACTCCGACGCACCGGGTCCCGACCATGCAGCCGCCCCTCCGGCAGTCCGTCCTGTGCGCTGGAGAGAAACAAAGAAAGCATCTTGGAGAGAAATAAAGAAAGCATCAAGGTTGTGATAAATGGGCTGATTTGAGTCCGTCCTGTGTGTTGGAGAGAAATAAAGGGGTTAAGAAATTTCCAGTGCAAAAAATATAGCGCGGGTGGGGTGTGCATGCTATAATGATTAGGATTATAGTGCTGTCGGCTGTTTTGGGGGCGGCGGTGGTTTGTTTTTTGTTTGAATGGGAGGTCTGGATATGGCGGAGTCTATGAAGGATTTTGAGAGGGAGCTGGAGGCTTCTTTTAAGAGGATCGATGAGGGTGATATTATCTCAGGGACTGTTGTGAGTGTGGATGAGTCGGGGGTTGTTCTTGACCTTAAGTTTTATGCTGAGGGTTTTATTCCGGTGGAGGAGTTTTCCCGGGTGCCGGGGTTTAATATTAAAGAGGCTGTTCAGCCGGGGGATGAGGTTCAGGCGATGGTTCTTCGCAGGGATGATGGTCAGGGGAATATTCTTCTTTCCAGAGCGGATGCTGCGGATGTGCTTGCCTGGGACAGGCTGAAGGAGCTTCAGGATTCGGGTGAGGTGCTGGATGTTGTTGTGAAGGGGATCGTTAACGGGGGTGCCATTGCTTATGTTGAGGGTGTCCGTGGTTTTATTCCGGCGTCGAGGCTTGCTTTGGAGTTTGTTGAGGATACTGAGGTGTTTCTGAATAAGCCGATCCAGGTGCGGGTGATCGAGGTTGATAAGGCGAAGAAGAGGCTGGTGCTTTCGGCGAGGGAGATTCTTCGTGAGAGGGCTGAAGTGGAGAAACGGAATAAGATTTCCAATATCCAGGTTGGTTTTGTGACGGAGGGTACGGTTGAGAGTTTGCAGCCGTATGGTGCTTTTGTGGAGCTTGGGAACGGGGTTTCTGGGCTGGTGCATATTTCTCAGATCTGTGAGAAGAGGATACGGAAGCCTTCTGAGGTTTTGAGTGTTGGGGATAAGGTTAAGGTGAAGGTTATCGCGATCAAGGATGGTAAGCTGAGCCTGAGTATTAAAGAGGCATCGGATCTGATGGCTAAGGAGGTTGAGGAGGAGTCTTTTGAGCTTCCGGAGTCGGGGGAAGAGGCTACTACTTCCCTGGGTGCTTTGTTTGCAAATATTAAATTATGATTATTTTGGATGAAAAAGGATGGATGTGTATGAAAAAACCGGAGAGAATATTTGTAATCGGACATAAGAATCCGGATACGGATTCCATCTGTTCGGCTATTGCTTATGCGGATATTAAGAACAGAACTACGCAGAATAAAAAATATATCCCGAAGAGAGCGGGGCAGATCAATGAGGAGACCAGGTATGTGCTGAACCGTTTTGGCGTACAGCCGCCGGCTTATCTGGGAAATATCGGTACGCAGGTCAAGGATATGGATATCCGGACCAGTCCGCAGGCGGATAAGAATATGTCGCTGAAGAATACCTGGGATCTGATGCAGGAGAACGGGATCGTTTCTCTTCCGATCCGTGATAAGGATGGGTGTCTGGAGGGGCTTGTGACGATTGGTGATATCGCAAAGACCTATATGGATACTACAGACAGTTATCTTCTTTCCAATGCGAGGACGCAGTATCAGAGAATTGCCGAGACTGTTGGCGGTGAAGTGGTGGAAGGTAACGGACACGGATATTTTGTGAAGGGGCGTGTGCTTGTCGGTACTGCCAACCCGAAGATGCTGGAGGGCTACGTTGAGGAGGATGATATGATCATCATGGGTGACCGTGAGGAGGATCATCTTCAGGCGATCAGCCAGAATGTCAGCTGTATCATCGTGGGGCTGAATATCGTGGTTTCCGAGAAGGTTATAAAGCTTGCTCATGAGAAGAATATCGTGATCATCCGGTCTCCGTATGATACGTTTAATATTGCGCGTCTGATCAACCAGAGTATTCCGGTCAGCTTTGTTATGAAGCGGGATAACATGGTTACGTTTAATACCGAGGATTTTACGGATGATATCCAGGATGTTATGATCAAAAACCGTCACAGGGCGTTTCCGGTGATCAATCCTCATGGTAAGTGTATCGGTACGATCTCCAGACGTAATTTTCTGGATATGCATAAAAAGAAAGTGGTTCTTGTGGATCATAATGAGGTGGATCAGGCTGTTGATAATATCGAGAAGGCGGAGATCCTTGAGATCATCGATCATCATAAGCTGGGTACCTTGCAGACTATGACGCCGGTTGCTTTTCGTAATGAGCCGGTGGGATGTACGGGGACGATCCTTTATGAGATCTACGGAGAGCAGAGACTGGAGATCCCGGAAAAGATCGCGGGGCTTCTCTGTGCGGCTATTATTTCGGATACATTGATGTTCCGTTCACCGACCTGTACGCAGACGGATAAGATCGCTGCCAGTGCTCTTGCGCTGATCGCGGGGATCAAGATCGAGGAGTTTGCCCGAGAGATGTTTTCTGCGGGAAGTAATCTGAAGGATAAGTCTCCGGAGGAGATTTTTTATCAGGATTACAAGAAGTTTATCGGTGAGGGTAATGTTTCCTTTGGTGTGGGTCAGATCAGTTCCATGGACAGCGAGGAGCTTAAGGAGATCAAGGAGAAGCTGATGCCGTTTATGGTGAGTGAGTGTGGTCGTCATGATATCACGAGAGTTTATTTTATGCTGACGAATATCCTGGAGGAGTCTACAGAGCTTCTGTTTTACGGGGAGGGAAGCCAGCAGATGGCGGAGATCGCTTTTGAGCGGAAACCGGATGGAGATACCTTCAGTCTGCCGGGTGTGGTTTCCAGAAAGAAGCAGCTGATCCCGGCTATGATGGAGGCTGCTCAGCTGATGAACAGCGATTATGCATAAGAGGTGACGGAAAATGGCGAAACAGTTATGGAAGCCGGGGAATATGATCTATCCTCTACCGGCTGTAATGGTGAGTGTTACCGATGGTGAGGGTAACGATAATATCATAACGGTTGCGTGGACGGGGACGGTGTGTACCAATCCGGCGATGGCTTATATTTCTGTCCGACCTTCCCGTTATTCCTATGATATGATCCGGAAAACGGGTGAATTTGTGATAAATCTGACAACGGAGAAGCTGGCGTTTGCAACGGATTTCTGCGGGGTCCGTTCGGGACGTGATGTGGACAAGTTTCGGAAGCTGAACCTTACGAAAGAGAAAGCGCAGTTTGTTTCTGCACCGATGATCGGGGAGGCTCCGGTTTCGATCGAGTGCAGGGTGCGTGAGGTGAAGGAGCTGGGGTCTCATGATATGTTTCTTGCTGATGTGCTTGCGGTCCATGCGGATGAAGCTTATATGGATAAAAACAACAGGTTTCGTCTTAATGATGCGGGTCTTCTGGTTTATTCCCATGGGGAGTATCTGGCGGGTGGCCGGAAGGTGGGAACCTTCGGCTACAGCGTAAAGAAGAAGCAGCAGAAGAAGCAGATGCAGAAGAAGTTGGATAAGAAATCAGACAGGGAAGCAGACAGGGAAGCAGAGATGGCAGAGATGGCGGGGAAGTTGAAGAGGTCAGGAAAGCCAGGGAGAGAGAAACGGTAGGTTCTGCGGAGCCGTAACGTTTGTTGAGGTTTGGCAGCTGTTATGCTAAAATGAAAGGATACAGTATGAATAATATTACACTGATAGGGATGCCTGGTGCGGGGAAGAGCAGCATCGGTGTCGTACTTGCGAAGGTACTTGGGTACCAGTTTATTGACTCAGATCTTCTGATCCAGAAGGCGGAGAAGAGGACTTTGAGTAAGATCATCGAGGATGAGGGTACGGAGGGCTTCAAGGCAATCGAGAATCGTGTGAATGCTTCGATCCAGGTGGAGAATACGGTGATCGCTACCGGTGGAAGTGTGGTTTACTGCGATGAGGCTATGCAGCATCTGAAGTCTGAGGGTGTTGTGGTGTATCTTAAGATCTCGCTGGAGCTTCTTTCCAGGCGTCTTGGTAATCTTAAGGGGCGTGGTGTTGTGCTCAAGGAGGGGCAGACGCTGGCGAGTCTTTATGATGAGCGTGTTCCTTTGTATGAGAAATATGCGGATATTGTGGTGGATGAAGAGGATAAGGATCTGGAGGGGAGTCTCCAGGTTGTGCTTGAGGCACTGAAGAACAGGGGAGATAAGGCGTAACTGTTGGCTTGTGGAAACGGTTTGCTGGAGTGTTTCGGGTCATGGGTTGTGACAGGTTTTCGTCATAAATTGTTTACAAATCTGAAATATGTGTTATAATATACAACTGACCTAAAAAACGGTATTGCGGAACGTTTGTTCCTGCAGTAAATTCAGAGAAAGTTTCTGCTCATAGAGGAGTAAATAATAGAGGTGTGTTATGGAACAGTATGTGATTAAAGGCGGCAATCCTCTGGTTGGAGAAGTGGATATTGCGGGTGCGAAGAATGCGGCGCTTGCGATATTGTCAGCAGCCATTATGACTGATGAAACTATATTGATCGAGAATCTGCCAGATGTTAGGGACATCAATGTTCTGCTTGAGGCGATCTCCGAGATCGGGGCTCAGGTTGAGCGTATTGATAAGTCTACTGTAAAGATCAACGGTTCTACTATCGGCAATCTCAGCGTGGATTATGAGTTTATCAAGAAGATCCGTGCTTCTTATTATCTTCTGGGTGCTTTGCTTGGTAAGTATAAGCATGCGGAGGTTCCGCTTCCGGGTGGATGTAATATCGGCAGCAGGCCGATCGACCAGCATCTGAAGGGTTTCCGTGCTCTTGGTGCGGATGTTGATATCTGTCATGGTGCTATTGTTGCCAAGGCGGAGAATCTGCATGGCAGCCATATTTTCCTGGATGTGGTTTCTGTTGGTGCTACTATTAATATTATGATGGCTGCTTCTATGGCGACTGGTCGTACGATCATTGAGAATGCTGCGAGGGAGCCGCATGTTGTTGATGTGGCGAATTTCCTGAACAGTATGGGGGCGAATATCAAGGGTGCTGGTACGGATGTGATCCGTATCCGTGGTGTTGAGACGCTTCATCGTACGGAGTATTCGATCATTCCGGACCAGATCGAGGCTGGTACGTTTATGTTTGCTGCTGCGGCTACTCGTGGTGATGTTACTGTTCGTAATGTTATTCCTAAGCATCTTGAGGCTACTACGGCTAAGCTTGAGGAGATCGGGTGTGAGGTTGAGGAGTTTGATGATGCAGTTCGTGTCCGTGCGCCGCATGTGCTTCATCGTACGCATGTGAAGACGTTGCCTTATCCTGGTTATCCTACGGATATGCAGCCGCAGATCGCGGTTACTTTGGCTTTGGCTGAGGGTACGAGTATTGTTACTGAGAGTATTTTTGAGAACCGGTTTAAGTATGCGGATGAGCTTTCCCGGATGGGTGCCAATATTAAGGTGGAGGGGAACTCTGCTATTATTGATGGTGTGAGGAAGCTTACGGGGGCGCGTGTGAGTGCGCCGGATCTTCGTGCGGGGGCTGCGCTTGTTATTGCGGGGCTGGCTGCTGAGGGTGTTACGGTTGTTGATGATATTGTTTATATCCAGCGTGGGTATGAGAATTTTGAGGAGAAGCTCAGGAGTCTTGGGGCTGAGATTGAGAGGGTTTCCAGTGAGAAGGAGATTCAGAAGTTTCGGTTGCGCGTTGGGTGATGGTTGGTGACAACTGGTAACGATTGATGATAATTGGATATTTGAGTTTTGGGAGAGTTCCTGGGTGTTTGGGCCTGGGGGCTCTTTTTTTGTGTGGGTGGGAGGAATGGGGGGAGGGACGAACGGACAGTCTGCCAGCGGGGCGGCTGCATGGTCGTGCCTGGTGCGGTCGTTTCGCCGGGTCATACTAAGCGTCTGAGTCTTCTGCCGTGCAGGGCGCCCCATAACTCGCCATGTACGCTGATGCGTACCTGGCTCAGACAGATGGGGCTTACTCTGCGGCTTGTGGCCGCAGAGTACCTTCCCGTCAGAAGCCCCAGGCGCCAAGTATGACCAGCGGCTTACTCCGACGCACCGGGTCCCGACCATGCAGCCGTCCCGCTGGCAGTCTGTCCGTTCTGTTTTTTTGGGGGTGTGAGGGGTGGTGGTTTGCCGGAAGGGGATGAGCCATCAGCGCTGCGCTGGATGGCTGCAAAGGCTGAGTTTCCTTGTGGTTTGCCGGGAGGTGGTGTGGCATCGGCGCTGCGCTGGATGCGTTGTGGGGTGAGTTGACATCGGCGCTGTGGTGGATGCTGTGGGATGTGGTATTGGTGGTGTGGGGATGGCGGTTTTTGTCGAAGGGTTTTTGTTGACTTTTGCTGGTGGGATGGTTATACTGAAGGTACATATCTGGGAACATTCTGGGCCGTTCGGCTATCTGATCCCCATATGGTTGGTTGTATAAATATGGCGGGGAGGAGCCGGTTGGTTGTGTGAGGCTTTTTCTTTTGCCATCATAGTGAAAGGAGGAGTCTTATGCAGAGGAAGCGGCTTGAGGATATGAATCTTCTGGATGATTTTTTGTTTAATGCGGTGATGACGTTTCCTGGTATTGGTGAGAGGTTATTAACAGTTAAATATAAATTATAAAATCATATAAGTACATGTTGAGTTTTATAAGATATTAGAGTGGAATATTATGGAAAGGAGCTGATGCTTTGAGTAAATATTATTCTATACATGAATTTTCAAAAATTATAGGCGTATCCGCCCAGACATTATGAAATTGGGATGCCAATGGAAAACTTCATCCGCATCATACTACAGTAAGCGGCTATAGATATTATTCTGACGAGCAACTCAACCAGGTAATAAATGTAAAGCCTAAAAATCGCATTACAATTGGATATTGTCGCGTTTCCAGCCATAAACAGAAAGATGATCTGGAACGACAGATTGATAATACTGAAAAATCCGAACAGCAGGAACTTGTTGAAGATCTGGTTCAGATAATCACAGTATTCAGTTGCAAATTACAAGGAAAACGAGCAAATAAAGCTAAGAAACTTATCCGGGAACTGATACAGGAGAAAGTAGATGGTAAAAGCCATAAAAGTAATGTTAATACCAAATAATATACAGAAAACTAAGATGTTTCAGTACGCAGGTGCTTCAAGATTTGCTTATAACTGGGCTTTGGCAAGGGAAATAGAAAACTATGAAAAAGGCGGAAAATTCATTTCAGATGCAGAACTCAGAAAAGAATTTACAAAGCTTAGACATTCTGATGAATACGCATGGTTATTGGGTATTTCAAATAATGTAACCAAACAGGCAATCAAAGATGCCTGCACTGCTTATAAGAACTTTTTCAAAGGTTTGCAGAAATTCCCAAGATTCAAGTCAAAAAAGAGATCAATGCCGAAGTTCTATCAGGATAATATTAAGATACAATTCAGCAATACTCATGTTAAGTTTGAAGGATTTTCTTCGAGCAGGAAAAGAAATAAACAAAAACTAAATTGGGTAAGACTTGCAGAGCATGGTTGTATTCCTACAGATGCTAAATATATGAATCCGCGAATATCCTTTGACGGATTGAACTGGTGGATCAGCGTATGTGTGGAATTTCCTGATTGCATAGAAAAACTTAATGATGATGGAATTGGTATAGATCTAGGAATCAAAGATCTGGCTATTTGCTCTGATGGAGCTAAGTATAAGAACCTCAATAAAAGTCAGAAAGTAAAGAAACTAGAAAAACAGAAACGCAGATTACAGCGTAGTATCTCTCGCTCTTACGAGAAAAATAAGAAAGGAAAAAGTTACTGCAAAACAAATAATGTAATCAAAAAGGAAAAACTTTTATTAAAACGAAATCACAGATTAACAAATATCCGTAAGAACTATTTGAATCAGATTACATCTGAAATTGTAAGTCGAAAACCAAGATTTATTTGTATTGAAGATTTGAATGTTAGTGGAATGATGAAAAATAGACATTTATCAAAAGCAGTTCAGAATCAGGGGTTTTTTGAGTTTAGAAAGCAGCTTGAACACAAGTGCAGGGATAAAGGGATCCAGCTTATTGTGGCTGATCGGTTTTATCCATCATCAAAGCTTTGCAGTTGCTGTGGAAACATTAAAAAAGACTTGAAATTATCTGACAGAATTTATAAATGTGATTGTGGAAATGTCATTGATAGAGATTTTCAGGCATCTATAAATCTCAAGGCTTATGGAGAAAGAGTTGCAAGCTAACACTAAAACGTTAGTGCAAATATGTACGGGTACGTTAATCCGGAATTTACGCCTATGGAGAGTACAAGAACTTGTGAGTAGATAGATATTTATATCATCAAAAGCATACTCGTTGAAGTAGGAATGAAACATAGAAGTTTATAACTTTTTATAAGTTTTCAGTAACGGATACCAGGGAGGTGAATGCGGTAAATGATGTTTTGAGGGAGTTGCTGGAGATGGTCAGGGTTGTTAAAGATGATGGAAAGGTTACGGTGGCGTATATGAAGAGTTTTGAGATTGAGCAGATGTGGATTAATAAGGGGATTGAACAGGGGATCAGTCAAGGAATCGCCCAAGGGATTGAACAGGGAATTAGCCAAGGAATTAGCCAAGGAATCAGCCAGGGAATTAGCCAGGGAATCACTCAAGGGATTGAACAGGGGCGGAGTGAAGAGAGGGTGAATACGTTGAGGGAGAAGGCGCGTGCGGATCGGCTGGAGAGGGAGCTGAGGAAGCTGCGGAAGCTACGGAGAAGTAGAAGAGATGTTTGAGGATGGAAAGGTTACGGTGGCATATATGAAGAGTTTTGAGATTGAGCAGATGTGGATTAATAAGGGGATCGAACAGGGGATCAGTCAAGGAATCGCCCAAGGGATTGAACAGGGAATTAGCCAAGGAATCAGCCAGGGAATCAGCCAGGGAATCACTCAAGGGATTGAACAGGGGCGGAGTGAAGAGAGGGTGAATACGTTGAGGGAGAAGGCGCGAGCGGATCGGTTGGAGAGGGAGCTGAGGAAGCTGCGGAGGGGGAGATGATGTTGTTTGGTTTTGGGAGAGTTCCCGGGTGTTTGGGCCTGGGGGCTCTTTTTTTGTGGGATGAATGGAGGGAGGGACGAACGGACAGACAGACAGTCTACCAGCGGGGTGTGGCATCGGCGCTGCGCTGGATGTGGGTGGGGTGAGTTTTTTTGCGGTTTGTCGTGAGGGGATTGGGGATAGAGGCTGTTTTGGATAGGGTGTGGTGTTTTTGTGTAATATTTAAATTTATTTTTGGAGTATTTTGGATTATAATTATGGAAAAAGATGGTTGGCCTGATTGGTTGAGGTTGACTGATTGACTGGTTGATTGATATCCGGAGTTTTGGTGACTGTTTTGTGGGACTTGAGAGAAGAGCTTCGGATGTGTGCTGATGTGGCTTGAGAGAAGAGCTTCGGATGTACGCTGATGTGACTTGAGAGAAGAGCTTCGGATGTGTGTTGATGAGGGTTGTGTGATGGGCTTCGGATGTGTGTTGATGTGGCTTGGGTGAAGGGCTTCGGAGGTTTGTTGGTCTGGTTTTGAGGGTGGTCTTTTTGGGGGCTGCCTGGGTTTTGGAAGGGGAGTGGGTTGTTTGTGTGATTATATGGTTTTGCCGCTTTTGAATTCGTCTTTTGAGCCTGGGAGGGCTCGGGAGGTTGTTGAGGGGTTTGTGGATGTGGATTTGAGGAATATTGCGCGGGCTGAGCTTTTTTATTTTACGGGGCGGGCTGAGGAGTGTTGTGAGATCACGAGGGGGTATCTGTCCAGCAGGGTTATTGAGCTGCGGCTTTCGGCGTGTATTTTGTATGGGTATTCTAATCTGACGCTGGGGAATGTGGCGGCGGCTAAGCGGGGGATGGAGGGAATCCAGTCCTGTTTGAAGCTGGCTATGAAGAAAAAGGTTCCTGCGGATGTTTATGCGTCCTGTCTTCTGGCGGGGTATGTGGGGGCGGTTTTGCTTCATCTGCCTACGGATGGGATGCCTGCTTTTGGGGAGTACAGCAGGATGCTTCCTGAGGGGCTGAGGCTTTTTGCCACGTATGTGATGGCTCACCATACTTATCTTAACGGGGAGATATGGAGTGCTTATGGGATGGGGAAGGCTGCTTTGTTTATGGCGGAGAGGTCGTATCCGATCAGTATGACGTATATCCACTGTATGATGGCGGTGTGTGCGATCAACCGAAAGCATAAGCAGGAGGCGCAGGAGGAGATGCTCCGGAGCTGGGAGCTGGCGAAGATGGATGGGTTTCTGGAGCCTTTTATTGAGCATCATGGGCTTTTGCGAGGGCTGATCGAGGCTTGTATCCGGAACCGGGATCCGGAGGCGTATCAGCGGATCACGGAGGGTGTGATTTCTTTCAGCAGGGGCTGGATGGCGCTTCATAATCCGGAAAACCGGAGAAAGGTTACGGGGGAGCTGTCGACGATGGAGTTTTCTATTGCCATGCTGGCAAGTGGAGGATGGACCAATAAGGAGATCGGAGAGCATCTGGGGATTTCCATTAATACTGTCAAGCATTACCTTACGGATATCTTTTGCAAGCTGAATGTCAAGAAGCGGGATGAGCTGAAAAAATTTATGTTAAAATAGTGACAGAGGCACTTTTTTTTGAAAAAACGGGCCTTACAAAACAACTGGTAGTGTTGTATAATAAATACCACAAATAGTCAGATTTTATCGGAGAAATCAGACGAAAAGAACCAGTGAACGAGTAAGTTAAGAAGGAGGAGTTGAAGACTGATTCTCGATAGCATCTGATAATGTCAATATCCTTACCAAAAATGCCTGGTATATTGATATTACAATCACATAAGGGTAAAATATTGAAAAGGTGTAACCTGTTTACTCACCGGCTAAAAACATGAAGCTTTTTTAAGAGAAAGGAATATAAACAGAAGTAAAGTAATAAGAAATACAGTACACGTTAATGCACACATAGGAAAGCGGGAAAGGTATGAAAAAATTAAGGAATAATAAGATCAGAAAACTCCTGGCATTTATGGTGGCTTTGGCGTTGATGGTATCCTGTATGCCGAGTGCATATACGATCTCCGCGAGTGAAGCGTTCGGAGATGGAACGGAGGATATATTTACAGATGGCGAAATTACATCTGAACCAGCGGCCGAAGAATCGACACCGGATGTAAGCAGCGCTGACCAGGAGGAAACGGAACAGGCGCAGCAATCGACGCTTACATATGAAAATGATTCTGTTAAAGTAACAGCAGAGGCACTGGAGGACGGAGCTCTTCCGCAGAATACAGCATTGAAGGCTGACGGCGTAAACGAGAATTCATCCGTATCTTATGATACAGTTTCTCAGAAGCTTTCAGCAGCAGCTACAGACAAGGGCAGCAGCCTGAGAGGTTTTTTTGCGTATGATGTGTATTTTGCTGATGGCGACGGAAACAGAGTCGAGCCGAACGGCAGAGTCAGAGTAACTTTTGAGTACAAGACACCGGCAGCACCGGAGCTTACCGATGTAGCCAGCACGAGTGTAACCGTTGAGAAGCTTCATTATAACAGCAGTACCGGTGATACTGATGTTAACACCTTACAGGCCAACGAGGATCTGAAGGTTCTGAATGTCAACGAGGGCAAACAGATCCAGACACTTCAGGTTGAGACTGGCAACGCAGCTGTTTTTGCCGTTATGTGGGATTCTCCTGAGACAGCAGATGTCGAGGCGGAAGCTGTTTCCGGTAATGAGGACGAGGTGTCTATCGCATCAGAGGAGCTTACGGACGGAATGGATATTTCGGACGAGCCTGAGCAGGATGCAGCTGAGACACCGGCAGCAGAGAATCCGGAGGTAACTCCTGAGGTAGAGCCTTCTGAGGAGCCGGCAGTTGAGCCGACAGAGGCTCCGGCTGAGAATCCGGATGCTGAACCTACCGAAGCGCCGGCTGAGGATCCGGATGTGGTGGAAGAACCGGCAGAGGATATTGAGAGTCCGGATGAGGTTCCGGCAGCAGATGAGAATGGTGAGACAAGCCTGATCGAGGTTCTGGGAGATGATACGAATCTTCGTGTCAGCCCATCTATCGAGGCAGAGGTTCTGGCAACTGTAAACGCAGGAACACAGCTCACACTTCTGGATACCGTAACAGCAGAGGACGGAGCAACCTGGTACAAGGTTTCCTGGGAAGGAACCGAGGCTTACATAAGAAGTGATATGGCACAGGTTGTTGACAGCAGTGATGAGGCAGAAGAGCCTGAGGATGTGCAGGAAGAAGAAATTCAGCCTGAGATCACCAGATATGATTACAAGAGTGATGAGGTCAATGTCAAGGTTACTCTTACCGATCCGGCAGACCTTCCGGACAACGCAGAGCTTTCCGTAACACCGGTAGAGCTCAGCCAGGAAGCCGAAGACCAGATCACAGAAGAAGCGATCAAAGAAAAGAAAGCCATCGAGAAGATCCATTCCTACGATATCAAATTCCTGGTGGACGGCGAAGAGGTTCAGCCGGGTGCTACAGTGAAGGTATCTGTATCTTTGAATGATGAGAAGAAGATCAAGGATGCGGATGTATATCACGTAGACGAGAATGATAACGTTGAAAATATGGATGGCAGCGTTGCCAAGAATGGTGATGTTGAGTTCGAGACGACGCATTTTTCTACTTATGTAATTGTAAATAAAAAAAATGATGGAACTATTGATGTTACAGTAGAACATTATGACAATACTACAAGGGATAAAATTTATGCAGATGATAAGTGGGAAGATTTAACAGTTGGCCAGCAGGTTAATTGTAAGAAAGCTGTTAATTGGGAGATTGACCATGTAGAAGTAACAACAGAGAGCGGAGAAACAGCACCAACTCCGGATTCTTCAGGAAAGATTTATCTGGCACAGGATGCAACTGTTAAAGTATATTATACTCCTTCAACAGGAACAACTGTTGGAAAACCTACTTTCTATGATTATACGGTAAAAGCTGTAGCAGATAATCAGACTTGGCAGTATGGATATCCTTCAATAAATCAGAATGACAGTTATTCGAGTAATGCTTCATCGCAAAGGATAACAATGGGAGCTTATACTCATCAGTATGGGAATAAGTATCAATACACGTGGAGTAAAGATGGCCACCTTGTTAATGACTGGACAGAATCAGACGCAGTTATAAAGGGACTGTTAAAAGGAATAGATCAAAATAATTCAGTAGTATTTAACTATCAAGAGCCAGGTCTATTCGTGAATTCAGATAAGAATGACAATGAAACAGGGAAGAGTTTAAGAAAAGTATATACGGATTTTAACCTCGGATTTGAAAGAAGTGGTGATACTTATACACTGAAGGAGGTAAATAATAGTTCAGGAAAAGATGTTGCAAAAGAGCACGGTTATGATTACAAGACTGGTAATAACTTCTTCCCGTTGGACGAAGTGACTTACGAAGAGCACAGTAAGAAATATAAAAGTGATTCGAACATAACTGAGACTTATAATGGTCCTCATAATTATTATTTTGGAATGCGTTATGAAATTAGCTTCAAGCTGAAAGATTACATTGGAGATCTGAACTACAGTTTCAAGGGTGACGATGATATGTGGGTCGTTCTTGATGGTGGAAAGACAACAGAAAATGGTACAGTTGATTATGGTAATGTTATTATTGACCTTGGTGGAATCCATAATGCTGCCTCTGCAGATGTTGATTTATGGGAAAAATTGTTTGGTCCAGAATATGCGAATGGTGCATCAGATAAATACGGCAAAAGAGCTTCATTAACTGAAGAGCAGAAAGAAGAAGAGCATACGTTAACAGTTCTTTATCTGGAAAGAGGCGCAGGTTTATCCAACTGTAAGATGAACTTTACCCTTCCATATGCAGAAGTTTCATCAGTTACAACAACGGATCTTGCAAAACTGACATTTACTAAAGTTAAGAAAGATGAAAAGACCCCTCTTCCAGGTGCTGTATTCAAACTGTATACAGACGATACCTGTACAACAGAATTAAAAACGGCAACATCTGGAGCAGACGGAAAAGTAACATTTGACAAGCTTTTCCCAGGAACTTATTACATGAAAGAAGTTCAGGCACCTAATGGATATGTAGCTTCCAATGAAGTATGGACAGTGGATGTAACGGAAGGCAATGAGACAGCAACGTTGAAGGACAGTTCAAATAATACAGTTACTTCGATTGTAAATGAGACTCCGGAGGAAATTATCAACTCCAGTATGACGACTAGCAAAACGGCTAAAGTGAAAGACTGGAATCAGAGAACCTATGACATTACTATTAATGCAACATCCACAAGTACAAGTCCCATAATTGAAACGAAAACGCCAGAGGCAGATATCATGTTGGTATTGGATGTGTCCGGATCGATGGGAGATGAGATTACTTCTTATTCGTATGATATTGAAGGGGATAATACATCTACTGTAAGAAGTGAGTTGTATACTGGAAGCTCATCATATTATATTTATGTGGATGGTTCTTATAAAAAAATGAAGTACAGATGGGACAGAAATAACAGGGAATATAGATGGTTTGTGTACGATGATGAAAAGTGGTATGATGCAACAGATTCTAAATATAGTAATTGTAAAATATATACAAGAACTAGTTCAACAGAAACCAAACTTGTTGCACTAAAGAATGCTGTAAATCAGTTTATAGATGATACAGCGAAGAAATCTCCGAATAGTAAAATAGGTATTACTGTATTTAGCAGTACTAACAATAAGAATAATAAACCATATGGTGATCATGGAAAATCTGTAAATCTGGAAAAAGTAGGTAATGAAGATAGTGCAAACGTAAATGCTCTTAAAGGCTTCGTTAATGAGTTGAATGCGAATGGAGGTACGGATCCTGCGGTAGGACTTAAGGATGCAAAGGATAAGTTGGATGCTACGAATGATGACAATCCTAAGTATGTGGTTCTGTTCACCGATGGTAAGCCGACTGGAGACGGTGCTTATTGGAATAGTACTGCACAAAAAAATGCTGAAACTCAGGCAAGCGAATTAAAAACAGGCCGAAGAAATAATGTGGATAATGCAAAAAATCCATATACAGTATACACCATAGGCTTTGCACTTAATGATGAAGAAGATCGCGCGAAGACGTTCTTGTCTGGTGGTGAGTATGATGGTAAAAAGTATCCAGGAATTGCTTCATCATCAGATTGCGCAAAAACAGCAGATGATGCAGCATCGCTTACACAAATTTTCCAGAGTATCAGTAGTACAATTAATAAGAACGTTGACATTACCGGTGCAACAATTACTGATGTGATCGACAGTAGATTTGAAATTGTAGATGGAGGTAATGTTATCACCGAAACCAATTTCGAAGGTGGGAAATATACATTAGAGAATGGTGGGATTGTAACAAAGCGTAATGACGGTACTTATCAGGTACAGTGGACTGATCAGACCATTAAACACACGACAGATGGTACAAATGGCTGGAGTAGAACCATTACTGTAAAAGCAAAAGATAGTTTCATCGGTGGTAACAATATTCCTACCAACGTCCACCCTGATTCTAAGATTAGCGTAGGAGATTTGGAGAAAGTATTGGATCAGCCTACGGTTAATGTCAAAGTTAATCTGGTAGTTAAGGATAAAGAGATTACTATCTACAAAGGTGATACAACAGTACCAACAGTAACTGATATTCAAAATGCGATGTTTACTTCAGGTACTACGTCTTATGTAAATGGTACGATAAGCGCCAATGATGCAAGTGGTCGAATCACATATAAGTGGTACAAAAAAGATGCAAACGAAAGTAAAGTCGAGATTGCAGAAAGTGAAGTAACGAACGTAATACAGACAGCACCTGCTGATACTACAGAGTATTATCTGGAAGTGATTTATAGCCCCGCTGAAAAGCCAAGTGCTGATAGCAATACCAATACAACCACTAGTGATGGAATAGCACATTCTGTGGGAAATGAAAAAGCTCATAATAAAAATAATAATGAGAATTTATATGGCACTTATAAAATCAATGTCATCAGCGGTCAGATTCAGATTATAAAGAATGTGACAGAAGCGTCCACAGAAGCCAGAACGTTTACATTTAATGTAGTAAAGGATTCAGATGGAAATGCTGTTTCTGGTAGCCCGCTGAAGGTGACAGTTGAAGCTAATAAGACTAGTGGAGTTGCAAAATTAGAGAATCTTCCAAGAGGATCTTACACTGTAACGGAAGCAGATGCAGAGGGATATACAATTCAAGCATTTGATGTTGTTACTACTGGCGACGAGCAGACAGATTGTCAAAGCTCATCAGATAATAATAACAGAGCAATTACTTTTATACTTGGTAATAACAAGAAAGGGATTAATGTCATTACGAATGATTATACGTATACATTAGATAATGGTGGTGGTGTGAAAGGTGTTGCTTCTTACACAAATGAGATGGTTACGAACCTTGATCTTAAGAAAACAGATAACAATGGAACTAATCTTAACGGTGCGAAATTCGAACTGAAAAAGAAAGACAGCCAAGGTAATTGGAGTCCGGTACAAGACGGTTATAATAATTTTGAGGTTCTGAATAGTGGCGAAAATTCAGTTGAATTGAAAAAACTGACAAGCGGTAATTACAAATTGAAAGAGATCACAGCACCGACAGGATATATGGTATTGTCCAGTGAGATTTATTTCAAAGTAGCTCAAGGAAATGTTACACTCACCGATGCTCAAGGAAATGATCTTACAGAGGATTCCGCACATCCTATGTGGAGTTTAGCAACAGATTCCAAAACTCCGGTATTAACCATCGAAAATCAGAAAGTATATTCCTTACCAGAATCCGGTGGACCGGGAACCTATGGATTTACAATCAGTGGTGTAGCGATTCTTGCAACTGCACTCCTGTTGTTTATAAATAATAAACGAAGGGAGGAAGAAGCAAAGAGATCGTAACACATTAATTGTAAATGGCCGATGAAGGGCGAAAAAGAAAAATGCAGAGAAAGAAAGGAGCAAACCTTATGAAAAATTTATTTAAAAAGATTGGTGCATTATTAGTGGCAGCGGTTATGGTACTGTCTATGTGCACAGCGGTATTTGCAGATGATACAACGAATGCAACCATTACAGTGAAAACGCCAGATGGTAATGCGTTAGCTATTAAAGGAGAAAACCCTGCAACAATATGGTGCATACAGGTTATTGAACCGGATCAGACAGCAGAAACTGGATGGAAGTTTACCACAGAAACTGTGGAAACAGTTTTTAAATCCAACTTAGGGAATGTAGATGCTCAGACAGCAATTAAAATGTTAGCCAATAAAGCATGGCAAGATGCAGGACAGCAGAGTTTGAAGTATGCAAATGTAGGAATAGCAACAAGTGCACAGTTTGAAGCTGCATTGGCAGCAGTTACTAAAGATGCTACAGACGCAAATAAAGTTTCAGCAAACCCCATTCCAGTAACTAAAGCAGGCGTTTATGCTATTAAAGCAGCGCAGGACGGATATACTTATAAAGAGATGGCTGCTTATGTTGGCTTTAGTGACAGCATGACTGTTACAGGTAATGTTAATGTGGATGCTAAACGTAGTTCTAAAGTTATAGAAAAAAATGTTGAAGAAACAGATCATGTAGTTGCTATTGGTGATGTTAAAACATATACTGTAAAGACTGAAGTTCCAGCATTTACTCCTACAGATGCAAATAAGTATTTTGCAGTAAAAGATGCAATTACTGGTGCTGAGTATGTAAAAAATGGTGAAAATGTTGCAGTAACAGTAACAGTTGATGGAAAACCAATTAAAGATTACAAAATTGTAATGGGAAAAGGAACTTTTACAATTATTCTGAAAGATAATAGAGCTGATAAGGAAGCAGTTGATGCTAAAGTTACAGCAAATAATGAATCAGTAATTAATGATTCAAATAGCTACTATGCAAAAGAAGTAGTAGTAACTTATCGGGCAACAATCACAGATGTTACAGCAACAAACACAGCCTATGGAAATGTAGGTAGTGACGAAAAATCCAGTACCCCAGTTGGGCTGTACACAGGTACAATCAAAGTTATTAAGAAGGAAACTAACAGTGATAAGTTACTTCCAAATGCTAAATTTGTAGTATACAGAGAGAATAATGGTAAAAAAGAATATGCGAAATTGACAGATGATGGTAAACTTGCTGGTTGGACAGAGGCTGTTAACTCAGATGTAAAGGACGATATTAAAAATGGTAATACAAATGGTATTGGAATTATTGTAACCGATGCTAAAGGTGAGGCAACAGTATCAGGCTTAGATTTAGGAAAATATTACTTTGAAGAGGTAGAAGCGCCTACAGGATATAGCCTGGATGCAACTCCAAATGAAGTCACAGTAACACTTAAGAAAAAAGTGAAAGAAGCAAGTGCTGCAACAGATGTTATTTCAAATCCATTAACTAAATATAACACAACACTCAACTCCCTTCCATCCACAGGTGGCATGGGAACATACCTCTTCACTATCATCGGTGTTGTAGTTATGGCTGGCGCTGCTGGTGTTTTCTTCATCAGCCGCAGAAAAGGATCTGAGGAGTAATCGTTTGATTGCCGGATCGATTCAATTCAAAAATTATTTATAAGCAACGACAAAGCAAGTATTAAAACAGAATAGTTTCTGATTATTCTGTTGAAGAAATCATTACCGCCCGGCCCCTTCGGGGGCCGGAGGGTAATACAACAGTATGGAGAAACCTATGAGAAAGAATAAGAAGAAAAATTATATTGGACTTGGTTTGCTGTTTCTGATAGGGTTGTCCATACTGCTGTATCCAATGGTCAGTGATGCCTGGAACCGGTACAGGGACAGCCTGCTGATCAGTGATTATAGCAGCAGTGTTTCTTCGGATGATAATGCGGAGAAGATTGACAGCATGTGGAAGGCAGCGCAGGAGTATAACGAACAGATCAAGCAGGAAAGTGTGCCGGATGCTTTTTCCGTGAGGGATGGCCAGACGGACAGTACATATGAGTCTCTTCTGAACCTGAATGGTGATGGAATGATGGGGTATGTGGAGATTCCTGTGATCGATGTGAGCATTCCAATCTATCATTACACGACAGATGAGTCTCTGGAGAAGGGTGCCGGTCATTTGTTCGGCAGCAGTCTTCCGGTTGGCGGCAAGAGTACCCATTGTATTTTGTCGGCACACAGAGGACTTCCAAGTGCGAAACTTTTTACAGATCTGAATCTTTTGGAAGAGGGAGATGTTTTTTACCTGCATGTGCTGGGTAAGACGCTTGCCTACGAGGTGGATCAGATTCTTACTGTTCTTCCGGAGCAGACAGAGTCTCTGGGTATCACTGATGGGGATGATTATGTAACGCTGGTTACGTGTACGCCTTATGCGGTGAATACGCACAGACTTCTGGTGAGGGGACACAGAGTTCCGATGAAGGCTGCGAAGGCGGTTCAGAAAACAGAGAAGAAGGTTACCGGAATCACCAATCCGACGCTTCCGATGCTTGCTCTCTGTGTTGTGATCGGAATTGTGATCGCGGTGATCCTGGTTGCCGGTATCAATTCTGTTCAGAACAAAAAACGACGCAGGAAATGATTTATGGCTAAAAAGAAAAAAAAGAAAAAGAGTAATGTTGTCCTGAACATTTTTATCGCCCTGGTGTTTCTGGCGGGAGCGGGAGTGTTCCTTTATCCTACGATCAGTGATATGTGGAACCAGTACCGTAACGCCCAGCTGGTCAGTAAGTACGAGGAAGCGGTAACGGAGCTTTCGGACAATGACTATGACAGGCTGTGGAAAGAGGCGAAGGAGTATAATGCCGAGCATCCGGTGAATGCCATTGTAGATGCTTTTGAGGAAGAGGATACTTATGAACTGAGTCATCCCTATGACGGAGTCCTGGATCCTAACGGTGACGGACTGATGGGCAGTATCGAGATTCCAAAGATCAAAGCGAAGCTGGCTATCTATCACGGACTGAGCAAGACCGTGCTGGAAAAGGGTGTGGGCCACGTGGAGGGCACCAGTCTTCCTATCGGAGGCAAGAGCACCCATGCGGTTCTGGCGGCGCATCGAGGTCTTCCTAACGCGAAGCTTTTTACAGATCTGGATCAGATGGAAAAGGGAGATATTTTTATCCTGCATATTCTTGGCAAGAATCTGGCCTACAAGGTGGATCAGATCAAGACGGTGCTTCCGGATGAGACCAGTGAGCTGGATATTGTTGAGGGCGAGGATCATGTGACACTGGTTACATGTACGCCTTATGCGGTGAATACCCACAGACTTCTTGTTCGTGGTATTCGGACGAAGTATGTGGAGGAAGAAGTTACTAAGAATGACGAAACGATTCCGCAGAAGCTTGCGGTTGTGGATCCGAAGAGGGTTCTTGCCGGCGGTGCGGCAGCGCTTGTTATTCTGATTCTGCTGATTTACCTGATTGTCCGCCGCAAGGATAAAAAACGCAGAATGAAACAGCTTTCAGAAAGGAAAGAGGAGGCAGAGAGCGATGAAAAATAGAAGAAAGCAAGGGAAAATATTCCGGAGCCTTCTGGCTGTTCTGATGCTGACGGCTATGCTGGTCACGAGTGTTTTGCAGCCGGTTTTCGCCGGGGATTATGTAGCTGGAACAAAGGGTAATCTGACGTTGACGGTTCAGCAGGCGGATGAGGAAGGAAATCAGACTCCGCTGCCGGGTGTAGGGCTGACGATCTACAGGGTTGGCAGTGTGAATTTTGATGGCAATGTGCATTTCGTGTTGGATGAGGCACTGGCTGCCGCAGCAATCGATTTTGATTCCATCACGACGGCTGATGGCTGGTATGAAGCGGCAGAGAAGCTGGCGGCTATGATCGTCAGCGGAAGCGTGGATGTGTGGGGTATGTCCAAGTCCTCTGATGCAGAGGGGAATATGACTTTCGCTGATCTGGCTGAGGGTATGTACCTGGTGGTGCAGACAGATGGAAACAGCAGTGTTACGGTTTCACCGATGCTGATCTCCGTTCCTTTTGCAGATCAGGAGCAGGGCTGGATGTACGATGTGCAGGCTTATCCGAAGTCTGTAAGTAATCCGCAGAAGCATACACAGATCCAGGTTACGAAGAGGATCTATAATGTTGATGAGAACGACAATGTGATTCCTCTGGAAACGAAAGAGGATGTAACTTATAAGGTTGGCGTTTTTTCGGATCCGGAAGGTACGATCCCGTTCCGTGATGATTATTTACAGGATATCCATATCCAGAATGCTTCCAGTGGTACAGCTACATGGACGGATGTTCCGGATGGCACCTATTATGTATTTGAGCTGGATGAGGATGGAAATCTTCTTCAGCAGAATACGAAGATCGAGGTGGATGAGGAGAATCTTTACTACTACAATGTAACGAAGCCGAATGGTGAGAGTGAAGAGAAGTCCAATCAGGTTGTGATCGGTGGAGATAGTGGTGCTACTGAGGCAGCGGCTTATGTAAATAACTATTATACAAAGATTTCCGATATATTCAGCCGTAACGGATTTATCAACATTAAGAAGAATGTGATGATCGATGGTGTTGCTTCTACTGTGGATGATACGTTCTATGCAGGTGTGTTCTCCACTGAGAGTAACGGTGAGCTGACGCTTGAGAAGGTAGTGACTCTGAAACAGAATGATAGTGTTCAGGTAATGTTGGATCTTCCAAAGGATCAGGAGATCAACAGTGTTACGTATACTGTTCTGGAGACGGATAAGGATGGAAATCCGGTTGATGATGATACCTTTAAGTATACAGTTACCGGTCAGGGTGAGGTTACACTGAATAATGATAACCGATATACTGTAACAAAGGAGATCACCAACAGTCTTTCTTCCGAGCCGACACCGATTCCGACTGTTACACCTGGAACAAATCATGGTGGAAATGATCGGATCACTCCGATCCCGAATAACGGTACAGCGGGCGGAACTGCTCCGAACGATACCAGCGGTACAGCAAGACGTTCTGTAAAGACCGGCGATGATACACCGATCGGTGTATGGGTTGGAATCCTTGCAGCAGCGATCATTGTTGGCGGTGGTGCAGCTTATGGAGTTAAGAGAAAGAAGAAAAAATAAATAACGGATCGTTCTGAAGGATGATCGGTGGAAGAACCGGGCGATGTGGACGCCCGGTTCTTTTTTGAAATATTTACGTATTGGGGATGAAAAAGCAGCGGGTGATATTTTTTCTCGAAAATTGCTCTTGACATTTTGGTATGATAAGTATATTGTATGTGTTGCAGCAAATTTCATAAAAGATAGCCTTTTATTCAGAGTGGTGGAGATACAAAGGATCTGTGAAGCCACGGCAACCCCGGAGAATCCAGGAAGGTGCCAACCTGAGCGAGCAATCGAACAATAAGAGGATTGTTTACAGAACTTAAACAGTCCGGATTGTACGGGCTGTTTTTTATGTATATAACCATTGTTTTATTACAAAAGGAGAAGATCATGGAGAAAATTTTATTTACATCTGAATCTGTAACTGAGGGTCATCCTGACAAGGTCTGCGACTCTATTTCCGATGCGATCCTTGATGCTATGATGGCACAGGATCCGATGAGCCGTGTTGCATGTGAGACTGCTACTACAACAGGTCTTGTACTTGTTATGGGCGAGATCACAACCAAGGCTAATGTTGATATCCAGAAGATCGTTCGCGATACTATCCGTGAGATCGGATATGACAATGCGGATTATGGCTTTGATGCAGATACCTGTGCGGTTATCACATCACTTGACAAGCAGTCCACAGATATTGCTATGGGTGTTGACAAGGCTCTTGAGCAGAAAGAGGACGATATGAATGAGGACGAGCTGGATTCCATCGGTGCCGGTGACCAGGGTCTTCAGTTTGGTTATGCTTCCAATGAGACTGAGGAGTATATGCCATATGCCATCAACATGGCTCACAAGCTTGCTCAGCAGCTGACAAAGGTTCGTAAGGACGGCACTCTGAAATATTTAAGACCGGATGGAAAGACTCAGGTTACTGTTGAGTATGATGAGGCCGGCAAGCCGAAGAGAATCGATGCTGTTGTATGCTCTACACAGCATGATCCGGATGTTACTCAGGAGCAGATCCATGAGGATATTAAGAAGTATGTTTTTGATGCGATCATTCCGGCTGATATGGTTGATGCGGATACGAAGTATTTCATCAATCCGACAGGTCGTTTTGTTATCGGCGGACCTCACGGTGACAGTGGTCTGACAGGTCGTAAGATCATCGTTGATACCTACGGCGGAACAGGACGTCACGGCGGCGGTGCTTTCTCCGGTAAGGATTGCACAAAGGTTGACCGTTCTGCTGCTTATGCTGCACGTTATGTTGCAAAGAACATTGTTGCAGCCGGTCTTGCTGACAAGTGTGAGATCCAGCTTTCCTATGCAATCGGTGTTGCGCATCCGACTTCTGTCAGTGTGAATACCTTCGGAACAGGTAAGCTTTCTGAGACTAAGCTTGTTGAGATCGTTCGTGAGAATTTTGATCTTCGTCCGGCTGGTATCATCAAGATGCTTGACCTTCGCCGTCCGATCTACAAGCAGACTGCTGCTTATGGTCATTTCGGCCGTACAGATGTTGATCTTCCATGGGAGCATCTGGACAAGGTTGAGACTCTGAAGAAGTATCTTTGCAACAGCTACGAATAATCGTTTCAGAAGAATAAAGAGTGAAGCCCCCGGTAGTGCAAGTACCGGGGGCTTTTTGCATGGTGAGATGGGGTTTTTTATAGAAAATTTAGAGATAGGGAATATAGTTTATGTTATAATACGTGTATGTGAATGTGTGAATTTATAAAGGACGGAGATACAGATGAAGTTAAAAACACGTATTATTGTGGGCTTCGTTGCGATCATCCTGCTACCGCTGCTTCTTTTTTCCGCAAGTCTGTACGGGTTCAGCCAGACGCAGGCGAAGCATGTGCAGGAGAGCAGCAGCCAGGCTTCGGATTCCAGCCAGATGGTCTATGATATTTCGCTGCCGCAGTCTTCCAGCAGCCAGGTGAAGCTGATGGCCAAGGATATGATCCTGACCGCAACGATCATCCTTGTTTTTACTGCGTTGTCCGTAGGGCTGTGGATCTATCGGAGCATTGCGGTTCCGCTGGTGAAGCTTAAGAAGGCTACCAAGAACATCAAGGAGGGGAATCTGGATTTTGTGCTGGAGGTTGAGGGGAATGATGAATTTTCCCAGCTTTGCCAGGATTTTGAGGAGATGCGTAAGCGTCTGAAGGAGTCCACGGAAGAGAAGATCCTGATGGATAAGGAGAATAAGGAGCTGATCAGCAATATTTCCCATGATCTGAAGACGCCGATCACTGCGGTGAAGGGTTATGTGGAGGGAATCATGGATGGTGTGGCGGATACGCCGGAGAAGATGGACCGGTATGTGCGTACCATTTATAATAAGACCAATGAGATGGATCATCTGATCAATGAGCTGACCTTTTATTCCAAGATCGATACCAACCGTATTCCGTATACGTTCAGCAAGCTGAATGTGGAGGATTATTTTTCGGATTGTGCGGAGGAGCTTGGGCTTGAGATGGAGACCAGGGGGATCGAGCTTGTGTATGCCAATTATGTGGAGAAGGGTGTGCAGGTTATTGCGGATGGTGAGCAGATCCGCCGTGTGATCCATAATATTGTGAGTAATGCCATTAAGTATATGGAGAAGCCAAGGGGGATCATCCAGCTTCGGGTGAAGGATGTGGGTGATTTTATCCAGGTGGAGATCGAGGATAACGGCAAGGGTATTGCCGCCAAGGATCTGCCGTATATTTTTGACCGTTTTTACCGTACCGATGTTTCCAGAAATTCTTCCAAGGGAGGAAGCGGTATCGGACTTTCCATCGTAAAGAAGATCATGGAGGATCATGGTGGAAAGGTCTGGGCTACAAGCCGGCTGGGGATCGGAACGATCATGTATTTTGTTCTCAGAAAATATCAGGAGAATATCTTAAGTGATCAAAACTGTTGACTGATATGATTAAATGTGTTTGAATTTACTCAAAAGAGTAAATTATTATGAACACATCAAATATCACAAATTACAAGCTAAAAGATTTTGCTGAACTGTTAGGTGTATTTGTAAAAACATTACAGCGTTGGGATAGAGAAGGAACTCTAAAGGCAAACCGAATTCCAACTGATAGACGTTATTACACTTATGACCAATATCTGCAATTCAAAGGAATAAATACTGAAGATGACCAACGTCAGGTAGTTATTTATGCTAGTACAGCGAAAATTAAGTTTCTGCTATATTGACGCAGCAGATGAAAAATCAGACAAGTCAATATGGCGGTTACTTAATATTCGCTGTACTAGGGTATCTACAAGAAATCAAAAAGATGATTTACAAAACCAAGTTGTATTTTTACGATAGTTTTGTAATGCCAAAGGTATTATTGTAGACCAGTGTATTGAAGATTATGGAAGTGGCCTTAATTACAATCGTAAAAAGTGGAACGAATTATTAGATGAAGTGATGGAACAAAAAATCAAAAACTCGTGCAGGATATTGTTTCAATACTCCATGTGTTCTCTTGCAGGTTGTACGGACTTCGTAAGTATAAAAAACAAATAGAAAGGGATGTGGAAATTGCTAAGGAGCTTCAAGACGGAAATAAATCCGTCAGAGGAACAGAAAGTCAAGATTCATAAGACGATAGGAACTTGTAGATTCATTTATAATTTCTATCTTGCCCATAATAAAGAACTTTACGACAACGGTGAAAAGTTTATGAGCAGTAACAGGTTTAGAGTCTGGCTTAACAATGAATATCTTTCTGAACATCCGGAGTATTTGTGGATCAAGGAGGCTTATTCAAAAGCAGTAACACAGTCAGTAAATAATGGACAAACTGCTTTTACAAGATTTTTCAATCACGAGAGTGCTTTTCCTAAGTTCAAAAAGAAAGGCAGATCTGATGTAAAGATGTATTTTGTAAAGAATAATCCAAAGGATTGTCGTTGCGAAAGGCATAGAATCAATATTCCGTCACTTGGTTGGGTCCGTATCAAAGAAAAAGGATATATTCCAACAGCTAAAGACGGATATGTGATTAAAAGCGGCACGGTCTCAATGAAAGCTGACAGATACTATGTTTCAGTTCTTGTAGAAATTTCTGATAACAAGATTGCTGATAATTCCAATGCAGGAATTGGCATAGACCTGGGATTAAAGGATCTTGCCATTGTTTCTAATGGTAAGACTTATAAGAACATCAACAAGTCAGCAAGACTGAAAAAGCTTGAGAAACAACTTATTCGGGAACAGAGATGTCTCTCCCGTAAGTATGAAAATCTAAAGAAAGGAGAAGTCACTCAAAGGGCGAATATACAAAAACAAAAACTTAAGGTACAGAAACTTCATCATAAGATAGATAATATCCGTACTGATTACATTAACAAGACAATCGCTGAGATAGTGAAGACCAAGCCATCTTATATAACGATCGAGGACTTAAATGTAAATGGTATGATGAAGAATCGACATCTTTCAAAAGCAGTTGCATCACAAAAGTTTTATGAATTTAGAACAAAGCTTCAAATCAAATGCAATGAAAATGGGATCGAACTTCGAGTAGTAGATAGATGGTATCCATCATCTAAAACCTGTCACTGCTGTGGCGCTGTCAAAAAAGATTTAAAGCTTTCAGATAGAATATTCAAATGCAGTTGCGGTTATGTCGAAGACAGAGATCTCAATGCTGCACTTAATTTGAGAGATGCAATAACTTACGAAGTTGCATAACTAAAACGCAAACGTAAGTATGTACCGAAGGCTATTTTCGGGAATTTACGACTGTGGAGTGTACAAGAACTTGTGAGTAGATATGATTTCGGTCAATCAAAAACATACACGGTGAAGCAGTAAGTAGAACTCGTGAGAGTCTACGTTATCTCGATGTGAGTATATTTACACATATTTTGAGTGGCAGGTACCGATGAATGAGTAGGATTTTGATTATAGAGGATGAGGAAGCGATCGCAGATCTGGAGAAGGATTATCTGGAGCTTTCGGGGTTTGAGGTGGAGATCGAGAACCGTGGTGATACGGGGCTTGTACGTGCCATGAAGGAGGAGTTTGATCTGATCATCCTGGATCTGATGCTTCCGGAGGTGGACGGCTTCGATATCTGCCGGCAGGTCCGTGAGGAGAAGAATACGCCGATCATTATGGTTTCGGCCAAGAAGGATGATATCGATAAGATCCGCGGACTGGGTCTTGGTGCGGATGATTATATGACCAAGCCGTTCAGCCCAAGTGAGCTGGTTGCACGTGTGAAGGCGCATATGGAGCGTTATAACCGGCTGGTTGGTTCCAATGTGCATAAGAATGATGTGATCGAGATCCGTGGTATTAAGATCGATAAGACGGCCAGGCGTGTGTGGGTCAATGGTGAGGAGACGACGTTTACGACCAAGGAGTTTGATCTTTTGACTTTTCTGGCTGAGAATCCGAACAGGGTTTTTACAAAGGAGGAGCTTTTCCGGGAGATCTGGGATATGGAGTCTGTGGGTGATATCGCTACGGTTACGGTGCATATCAAGAAGATCCGTGAAAAGATCGAGTTTAATACGGCCAAGCCTCAGTATATTGAGACGATCTGGGGTGTGGGGTACCGGTTTAAGGTGTGAGTCTGTGGGGAAGGCTTCGGATGGAGCTGCTGCAGGTGTATGAGTGCAGATCGGAATGATGGTGTATGATCTGCCGGGTGCTTTTGAGAGGAGTGGAGATATGCCGCTGTTGAGGGAAAGAATTTATACGATAGAGGATATTTATGCTTTGCCGGAGGGTGAAAGAGCGGAACTGATCGATGGACATATTTATTATATGGCGCCGCCGAATACGATGCATCAGAGGATTTCAAGTATTTTGTCCAGAAAGATAGGTAACTATATAGATTCTAACAAGGGCAAATGTGAGGTGTTTGCCGCACCGTTTGCGGTGTATCTGGATGAGAAGACGAATACTTATGTGGAACCGGATGTTTCTGTTATCTGTGATCCGGATAAGCTGGATGACAGGGGATGTAAGGGGGCTCCGGACTGGATCATCGAGATCGTTTCTCCGGCGAGCAGGCGTATGGATTATTATACCAAGCTGTTTAAATACAGGACTGCCGGTGTGAGAGAGTACTGGATCGTGGATCCTGTGAAGAAGCTGGTAATGGTGTATGATTTTGAAAATGAGGATACGGAGCAGTATACATTTCAGGATTCGATCAAGGTGGGAATCTATGAGGAGCTGAGGATCGATTTTGCTGAGATGTGATAAAAATGGAGGGGAATATCGTCTGGTGATAGCCCCTCCTTGTTTTTTGGCAAAAAAATAGAACGCCGTCGCAACGCCGTCCTTACAAAAACACAAAGTGTTTTTTGATTCTGAAATTATTATATGTGCGAGATGATAATTTGTCAACCTGTTTACTGCGAAAATTTACCACGGTATACATCCGACTTAGATGCAAAAATCTGAAATATGGATAATCGTCAGTGACAGAAAAATTCGTTTCAGGTATAATG
>NZ_JBDGAB010000015.1:0-79373 GCF_040910705.1 Blautia sp. RTP21359st1_E11_RTP21359_211015 | reverse complement strand
GTACTGAGAAGTGTTTGTCTGATAAAAAGGCAGATGCAGACTGTTTTTTCCCGGCGGAAACTCCTGTGGATATCCGCAGGACTCCCATTCGTATCTGTGGATATGAAATTCTTCAGCCAGAAAATCCCGATAAAACCCCGCATTCAGGCTGTTTTGCTGAAATAATAAGGTATCACCGGATTTATATTTCATTCGCGGATCCTTTTTTCGTTTATTGAGCAATGTGCCCAGAACAGGATGCAGGCGGGATGTTTTTCCACAGAGCATTTCCACCATGGCCCAGTCATTGACTACGATTTCCACATTCACCCCATGAATACAGCACCAGTTATCCACCTTTTCCAGAAGCTTTCCCACAGACGAAAGCATAAATTCCCGGATATAAGAAAATACCAGTGTGATCTCCGAGCCCTCCGAATACATTTTATCCATGATAGAAAAAAGCTGCTCTTCTGTCGGAAACAGGTTATGGCAGAACTGATTTCCAATATAAAATCTGTCCGGTATCCGGCCTGCAAAATAACTGTGAGTGAGATAATTCTTCTGCCAGTAAGACGCCAGAAAAGCCTGCAGCGGCTGGCGCAGATATTCTTCATACAGGGAAGTGCAGTTTAATTCCAGAGCAAACTCTGCATTATCCAAAAGCCTTAATTCTTCTGCACCCATTGTATCCTGTGGATTTCCGGAAGCCTTTTCACTTTCTCTGAAAAACCACCGCTTCTTCTGTTCCTCCAGACTCCTGCAGTGCATCTCATCCAGCTCCGCAGGATAACCGGTCAGTGATTTCGCCAGCTCTCCATCGTCTCCATACAGCTTCAGACGGATATATCTGTTGTACTCTCCGGCCAGACGCCGAACCTCCTGTACATAATCCTTCTGTTCCACTCTCACAGAATATTCCCTGTAAAAATATTTTCCGGTTTTCTTTTCAACTGGCTGTTGATCCTGCAGGCATTGCTCCTCTGCTGCACTCATCCCAAACCTCCGGATCTCCACTCTCCTGTACCCGGCTTTTTTCATATCATAAAAACAGATCAGAAACTGCTCCGGTTCCGGGCATTCCTCTGCCAGCCGAAATCGAAATCCATCTTCACCCAGCTCTGTGATCCGGATTTCTTTGCTATCCATAAAACCGGACAGTAATCCAAATGGTATCATAGAGATCCTCATCAGGAAAGCTTCCTCCCTTCAGACAAAAAAGGAGATGCCATATGCTCCCATACAGCACCTCCCACTGTTCCTGCTTATTTCACTTCTACTAATTCAATTCTGAAATTCAGCTCTTTACCTGCCATCTCATGATTAGCATCGAAAGTAATGGTTTTTTCATCTTTTGCGTTAACTTTAACCGGGAACGGCTGACCATACTGATTGGAGAGGTATACCTGCTGTCCTACAGTAAGATCCTCAGCACCCGGAAGCTGTTCGATCTCAAGTGTAAAAATCGCATCCGGATTCGGCATACCGTAAGCTTCCTCAGGCATCAGATGAACATCTACCACCTGGCCAACCTCCATGTTTGCAACTGCCGCATCAAAGCCTTTGATCATCTGGCCTGCTCCGCAGATGAATTCCAGTGGCTCGCCACGGTCATAGGAAGAATCAAACTGTGTTCCGTCATTAAAGGTTCCTCTGTAATGTGTACGGCAGGTTTTTCCGACATTAGGACCTGTGATAGATGGCTGGGAACCACATCCTCCGCCACAGCCTCCGCAGGAATGTCCGTCTTCATGACCGCCGCAGGAGTGTCCATCCTCATGGCTTCCGCAGGAATGTCCATCCTCATGATGGTGATGATCACAATTCACACCTGTGGATACCAGCTCGCCCTTCAGATAAGCATCCACAGCTGTGTCTGCATCTCCCTGTGCTCCGGAACATAACTCAATGCCAGCCTCAGCAAGTGCACTCTGTGCTCCGCCGCCGATTCCTCCACAGATCAGAACGCTGATTCCCTGCTCTGCAAGAAGTCCGGCAAGTGCACCATGTCCGGTGCCATTGGAGCTGATCACTTCACTGGAAATAACCTTGTTATCCTCTACCTCGTACACCTTGAAAAACTCCGTTTTTCCAAAATGCTGGAAAATATTTCCGTTGTCGTATGTTGCTGCAATTTTCATTTGTAAAACCCTCCATTAATCAGATATGTATTATATTAGTATATCGTGCAGGCAGGATAAAAGCAAGGTTTAACTTCTCTCACAAAAACACCTCGCAGGACATTGCCAGTGAACAGTAACCTCTTGCTGTCATTCAATGAATCCAGTATAATAGAAGAATCTGTAAAAATAAACGATTTTTTAAATAAGAAGGTTTGAATTAAAATGAAATCATACGAAGAATTACTTTCAGATATTGAAGAAGACATGGAGCTCATGGGTTCCTCACACATTGTTTATTCCATGGAAGAGGACGGCGTTGTTACTGATTATGATTATCTTCCATCCGATTCCTGTACGATCTCCATTACCTTAAAGGAACTTCAGGAAAAGCTTCAGCTGCAAATGCTCTATACAAAAGTTTCCGCTCATACAGCCGGAGCAGATAAAAATGCCCCGAAATTAGCTGTTGTTTTTCCGGGCATCGGATACACTGCCGACAAGCCGCTTCTGTACTATACCAGCCGCCTTGCCAGCAAACACGGTTACAAAATCCGCACTGTATCCTATGGCACCCTCCCGGAAAATGTCAAAGGAGATCCTGAAAAAATGAAACAGGCCTTTGACCTTGCCCTGGAACAAACAGAACGCTCCTTAGGCAGCATCGACTGGAATTCCTATGGCAGCATTCTGTTTATTTCCAAAAGCATTGGTACAGTCATCTCCTCAGCCTATGCTTCCCGACACGATCTGACTGTAAAAAGCATCCTGTTCACGCCTCTTGCAGAGACCTTTTCCTTCCCACTTGCCGGAAGCATCGCCTTCCACGGCACCGCAGATCCCTGGGCCGAAACCAATTCCATCCGGGAACTGGCAGCGCAGAAAGATGTACCTCTCTTTCTCACCCAAAACGCCAACCATTCTCTGGAAACCGGTGATGTACTGACGGATATCTTTATTCTAAAAACCACAATGGAGCGGGTCCAGCGTTTTATTTAACGCCGGTCCGCTTATTTTTCTCCACCCACTAAAAACTGAGGTGTCAGCTTATTCAGCTCACGTTCCATGGAAGTTCTGGAAATATCACTGATGTCCTTCAGGGCAAACACTTTGGAAAAGCCGATCTCCATCATGTAATCCAGATCCCATACCGGACGCTTTTTATCACTCATAAACAGCTTACTGCTGAGCTCTTTCCCTGTTTCCGCATCTTCATGAGCATGGATACCTCTTCCATATTTTTCCCACATAGCAGCATCATGTGCCTCGTAAATCTTTTTCTTTTCTTCATCATAAAGATGCAGATACCAGCAGGCGTCCGATACCAAAAGACGTCCGCCTTTTTTCAGTACACGCAGCCACTCCTTGTAAGCCTTCTGTGGATCGTCCAGCGTCCATGTGATATTTCTGCAGATAACCATATCAAATGTCTCATCCGGGAAATTCAGATTGTGGCAGTCCATAGTCATCAAATCTGCGGATAAACCTGCTGCCTTTACATTTTCCTTTGCTTCATGGATCATATTTTCAGTAATATCGATCCCGGTCACATGATGTCCTTCTTTTCCCAGCATAATTTCAAAAAATCCCGGCCCGCAGCCTACGTCCAGTACTTCCAGATGTTCTTTTTCCGGCGCATACTCCAGAATCAGATTCTTCCAGTTTTCTGCTGTTTCACTTTTCAATTCTGCCTTGATCCCTTCGCTGTAAATGCCAGCTTCTCCTTCCCAGTACTCTTTGATCTTATCGTTTTGCATGTCACTTCTCCTTCTTTGTGGCTACTACAATAAATTTTTTTCCCTGATATCCGTATTTCCAGAAATCCATCGTCCATGGTCTGTTTAGCCAGCGGTTCTCTCTGATCTGGATCCTGGCAAAGCGTACCTTTTTTAATATCTGAAAGTCCGCTTCCGGACGCTTCTGCGATGTAAATGGCAGCTTTTCATAAATTCCGCTGTTTTCCTTCACGTCAGATCCATATGTTTTTCTTTCTGTAACATAAATAAGAAAATCAGCAATTTTCATATGGATCTTATTTTTTAATGTGGGTTCGACGGTCCGATAGTCCCCATCAAAATAAATGATCCTTCCACCTGGTTTTAATACAGCCTTCCAGCGTCTGAAAGCTTTTTCCGGATCATATAATGTCCACACCGCATCTCTGGAAAGTATCACATCATAGCTTTGTTCCTGTTCCAATGGCAAAGTTACACCATCTTCCTCACAGATTTCCACCTGCTGATGATACTGCCGCATATTCCTTCTGGCTTTTTCTACCATTCCTGATGAACCATCGATCGCTTTTACATCATGTCCCAGACGCGCTGCTATGATGCTCATAAAACCCGGGCCGCAGCCCACTTCTAAAATACGAAGGGGCTCAGGTCCAAGAAGTCTTTTCAATTCTTTTGTCCAGTAAGATACCGTTCTTTTGTTACTCAATTGTTTTTGGATCATATCATCATAATCACCGGAATCTTCTGTCCATTTATTCTCGATCTTTTCAAACATTTTTTACTCCACTACATCCAGTGTTGCCCAGTTAATGCCTTCATAGGCAGTCGGTGCAAGCTCTACATTGGTCAGTCTGGTATTGTTATAGATATAATCACGGTTCGGATAATACAGCGGCACTGTTACTGCCTGATCATTGATACGTGTGAGGATCTTATCGTATAATTCCGTCCGCTTTTCTTCATCCTGTGTCTTTAATACTTCTCCGAGATCTTTGTTCAGCTCCTCATCGTACCAGTTTACTGCCTTTGCTCCATCTTCCGCATAGAACATTGATTTCAGGAATCCATGAGGCATCCAGGAATCTTCATAGCTGCGGTAAATGCACAGATCGTAATCTCTGGTGTTCCAGATCTCATCATAGTAAGCTGCGGATTCTTTTTCTACCAGTTCAATACCTACACCGACCTTCTCATATTCAGATTTCAGGAATTCACAAAGAGATTTCCATGAAGCATATTCTTCAGTCTGGAATACCAGTCTGAGGCTCAGTGGTTCTCCGTCTTTTTCTACAATACCATCTCCATCTGTATCCTCATATCCTGCTTCCTTTAACAGTTCCTTTGCTTTATCCGGATCATATGGATAGCCCTTGCTGTTTTCTTCTGTTACATAAGGAACTGTCGGAGACATAAGTCCGGTTGCCGGATTGCCGTAACCATCCAGCAGATCATTTACAATGCTTTCTTTATTTGTTGCATAATTCAGTGCCTGACGTACGTTTATATCCTGAAGCGCCGGTGTATCATAATTTTCAATCAGATAGTAAGAAAGTGTGGAAACCTGCTGTTCTGTCGATAAATTTTTATCTGCCTGGATAATACTGAAGCTTTCGGATGGAATATCCTGAAGATTCAGATCTGCCTCTCCACTCTGAAGCGCCATCACTCTGGCATCACCGTCTACCACCTGTTTCAGAACTACTTTATCAATATTTGGTTTCTCACCGTAATAATTAGGATTTGGTACCAGGACAACCTCCTGACCGCTTTCATAACTGTCGATCATCCACATTCCGGTACCCACTTCCTGACAAAATTCTCCGTCTTCATCCAGTGCACTTTCACAGGTGAAACGGAATGGTCTTGGATAGCTGAATTCGATCAGCAGTGTATAGCATGGTTCTGCGAACTTAAATTCTACAGTATAATCATCTACCTTTGTAACATTTTCCAGTTTGGCTGAAAAGTTACCGGTCACATCCTGTTCCACCCATCTGTTATAATTCCACATCACATTGTCTGCATTAAACACTGTACCGTCTGAGAATTTCACATCTTTTCTTAAATGAAACGTATAGGTTGTGCCATCTTTACTGATATCCCAAGATTCTGCCAATGCCGGTTTAATTTCTCCATTTTCTCCATAACGCACCAGTGGATCATAGATCATTTCATAAAGACGAAAGTCCGGACCACTTTTTATAGGGTCACAAAGTTCAGGAGTCAGATCAATGGATGTCATTGCCGTAACTACTTTTTCCTCTTTTGCCTGTACATTGACACCTGTCAGTAAAGTTGCCGCCACCATGCTCAATACTATCAATTTTGCTACACGTCTTTTCTTCATTTCTTCCTCTCCTTTGTTTGTTTTATATTTTACAGCATATGACATGCCGCAAAATGTCCTGTTTCAATTTCTGTCAATTCCGGTATATGCTCTCTGCATATATTTGTACATCTTCTGCACCGGTTCTGATATGGGCAGCCCTGTTCCGGAATGGTATCTGAAAATATTTTCTTTTCCTGCGATCCGATTCTTCGCATTTTCGGTTCTTTTACCGGAATAGAATCAAACAGATCTTTTGTATAAGGATGTACGGCAGTCTCCTTTAAGCTGTCCGTATGATCAATAAACTCGACCACGCGTCCCTGATACATAATAGCCACCTCTTTGCAGAGATATGGAACGTTGGACAGATCGTGAGTGATCAGTAAATAGGTCATCTCATATTTTTCCTGCAGCTCATTTAACAGATGCAGGATCTGCTTTCGTATGGAATAATCCAGACTGGATACCGGTTCATCACAGATCACAAGTTCCGGTCTTAATACCAATGCTCTCGCAATATTAGCTCTCTGACACTGACCTCCTGAAATCTGTCCAACATAACGGTTGCGGATATCCGGATCAAGCCCCGTCTGGATCAAAGCCTCCTTTACTCGCTCTTCATACTCACCCTCTTGCAGTTTTTCATGTAATTTCAAAATTTCCAGAATATTTTCTCCAATGGTATAACCGGGATCAAATACCCCGCTGCTGCTTTGAAAGACCATCTGAAGATTCTTGCGATATGGACGAAACTGCTTTTCAGACAAATCCTGCATTTCCTGTCCCTGAAACCAGAATTTTCCATCTGTAGGTTTCTCCAGGCCGGCGATCAGCTTTCCGAATGTAGTTTTACCACTTCCACTTTCACCGATCAGGGCCATGGATGATCCTGCATGGATTTCCAGACTTACATCATCCACTGCCTTCACAATTTTTTTCTTGCCATAATATTTTTTTAAATGTTCTGTCTTTAGTAACGTACTCATACTTTTCCCCTATAAAACTGCATCCAACAGTTTTTTTGTATATGAATGCTGCGGATGATAAAAGATCTCTTCAACCGTTCCGTTTTCCACTATTTCGCCGTCTTTCATGATCGAAACATCATCTGCGATCTCTGCCACCACACCCAGATCATGCGTAATAAATAACACGCCCAGATTTTCTTTCCTGGATAGCTGATAGATTTCTTCCAGGATCTGCTTCTGTACGGTTACATCCAAGGCTGTCGTCGGCTCATCTGCGATCAGATAATCCGGTTTCATGGACATGGCAATGGCGATCATAACACGTTGGCACATACCACCAGACAATTCGTAAGGTTTTTTCTTCATCAGTTCTTCCGGATCACGCAGATTCATCATCCGCAGACTTTCCAACGCTACTTCCCTTGCCTGTTTTTTGCTCATTTTGCGATGTTTTCTCAGTCCTTCCAGAAGCAGTTGTTCAACTGTAAAAAGTGGATCAAGAGCAGCAGTCGGATCCTGAAAGATCATTCCGATCCTGTCTCCGTATAACTGTCGTTTTTCTTTTCCTGATAACTTCAGAAGACTCTTTTCGTTCAGTGTCACATCTCCGGATATCACCTTTCCATTTCCTGCAAGCAGATTCATGATCGTCAGAGAGGTAACTGACTTGCCGCTTCCACTTTCTCCCACCAGAGCATGGATCCTTCCGCGTTTTACTTCCAGGCTGACATCTTTTACTGCATGAACCATTCCGTGAGATGTCTGAAACTCCACATGTAGTCTTTTTACCCTTAGGACATCATTTTTGGGCTGTTCCATTCTGTATTCCCTCCCCCAGATAATTAAATGCCAGAACAATGATCATGATCAGTATGCCCGGATAAAACATCAGTCTTGGATAAGTCTGGATATAACTTCTACTGTCACTGAGCATGATCCCCCATTCCGGTGTCGGCGCCTGCACACCAAGGCCGATAAAGGAAAAACCGGCAATTGACAGAATGATCGAACCGATTTCCATTGTTGCCAGTGCGATCACAGATGGCAGGATATTTCTCAATACATGCCTAAATATGATCCTTGCGTGGCCGCAGCCGCCGGCTTTTAGTGCGGTCATATAATTTTTATTTTTTTCCTGAAGTGTCAATGCTCGGGCAAGCCTTGCATATTCTGCCCAGGATACGACCGATAAGGACAGAATCAGATGAGCGCCGCTGGCTCCTACGGTTCCTGCAATGGCAAGTGCCACAATAAAGACCGGCATAGCCATAAATACATCAATGATCCTCATAATTATGGAATCGATTTTTCCACCTACATATCCGGCAAACAGTCCGATCGGCACCCCGACACATACAGTAATCAGAAGCACCGTAAAGCTATAGCTCAGTGAATACCGGCTGCCCCAGAGAAGTCTTGATAAAATACATCGTCCCAGCTGATCAGTACCTAAAGGATATGCCGCCGACGGATTCTTTAATTTTATCGAAACATCCACAAGCAGTGGATCATGCGGCGCCAGTACAGGTGCAAAAATAGCTGCCAATGCAAAAATTATGACCACCATCAATCCTATTTTTGTTTTCGGTGACCGGAATACCTGTTTCCAGTACAGATTCTGGATCATGCTTTTTTCTGTTTTCTGCTTTCTTCTGCTTCCCATTCTATGATCTCTCCTTTACTTTAACTGGATTCGCCGGTCAATCGCAGAATAGGCGATATCCACAAGAAAATTTAATACTACAATGCCAACAGCCAGAATAAAGATAAAACATTGTAGCACCGGAGTGTCTTTTGAGATCACGGATTTCAATGCCAGATTTCCGATTCCCTGAATTGAAAAAATACTTTCTATCACAGCTGAGCCACAGAAAAAACCGATCACAATTGATACCAGACGTGTAAGCACAGGAATCAGAATATTTTTCAGACCATGACGCAAAATTACATTTACAGATGACAATCCCTTAGCTCTGCTGGCACGTATGTAATCCTGCTTCAGCACCTGTATCATATTGGTACGGATCAATCTCGTCATAATTCCAAAGAAACTGATATCCATGGCAAATGCCGCAAGAATCGGGATGCCTCCGGCATCTCCTCCGATCACGGAAATCACTTTTAGCTTTACTCCAAATATATAGAGCAGCATCAGACCGATCCAGAAAGACGGCATAGATACACTGAGGGACGACAAAATGCGAATGACTTTATCCAGAACTCTGTTTTCATAAATTGCCGACAAAATTCCAAGAGGGACTGACACGATCATCAACAATAAAAACGAAGTAACTGCCAGTTTAAATGTCTGTGGAAAATATCTTTTTAATTCCTCAAAAGCCGGTTTTCTGGTAGAATATGATTTTCCAAAATCGCCATGAAGTGCCTGATCCAGCCATTTCCCGTATTGTACCAGCACCGGCTGATCCAGTCCTTCCTCATGCCGTACTTCTTCTACCTGCTCCGGTGACGGATGCTCATATTTTTTCTCCGCCAGCACTCTGGCCGCATCACCTGCCGATATAAAACTCAGCATAAAAATAATAAATGTAACCGCCAGCACTACCGGAATCATAAATATAAAACGCTTTGCAATTACTTTTCCCATTTTCATTTCTCCTCATTTTTCATCTGTTTATTCGGTTAAAATAAAAAAAGCTGATATGATCCAGCATCATATCAGCACAAAAAACAAACCTCCACCTCAGGCAGAGCTTATTCCTTCTGTATCCCATCCGAATCAGAATTCTTCTGTCAAAAAGGCAAGTCTCCTGACTCCAGTTCTTCCTACTTACCATCTTCCCGGATCTCTCCAGTGATATTTTGGTTTTCGTCCCTGTCACAGTAGCGGTGGCTGTTCTGGCATTTCACCAGATTCCTTATTAAGTACTTTGTACACCCTTCTGACTATTCAATTTTCATAGTTGCAATGAATAAATATTATAATATCATACTTTTCTTTTTATATAAATAGTTTTTTGTCAAATATAAAATATCTGAACATTTCATAGTGAAACCCGGATATTTTCTGCCTGTATTATTATAGATCCCTTAAGTAAATAACATTATGTATGAACGGTGACTTCTTTATATTTCCGTATAATGATCATATAACTTACGAATAATAAAACAGCTGCACTGCTCCATGCACAGATCTCTGCATAGTATATTCCATCTTCACCGATCAGTTTTGGCAGCAGCAGCGCAACACTGACACGCATGATAAATTCTGCAATGCCGCTGGCAAGCGGAATCAAAGTATTACCCAGGCCCTGGATAGCGGAACGATACACATACAGCAGATACAGCACCCACAAAAAGACAGCCATGATAAACAAATACTTATATGCTATATCCAATACCTGTCGGGTCTGATCCGGTTCACCGGATACAAACAGGGACAGTACATTACGTCCAAACAGTACCATCATGCCGGAAATGAAAGCCGAAGTGAGCACTGCCATATAAGTGCCGCTGCGCACGCCTTTTCGAATCCTCTGGTATTTTTTTGCACCAAGATTCTGGCCCACATAGGTTGTAATAGCATATCCATATGAAACGGCAGCCATCTCCAAAACCCCATACAGCTTGTTCGATGCCGTAAATCCCGCCACAAACAGAAAACCAAATCCATTGATCACATACTGTACCACAAGTCCTCCCACGGAGATGATCACATTCTGTATCGCAAGAGGAACCGCCAGTTCCAAAAGCCGCAGGCTCATAGAGGGCTGCCTGTAAAAGTCCTTCTTTTCCAGGCGGATATCCGGGATTTTACGTAATACGATCAAACAGTACAAGGCAGAAAATCCCTGCGCGATAACGGTCGCCACTGCTGCTCCGGCTATACCCCAGCCAAAAACCGCCACAAATAACAAATCCAGTCCCACATTGATCACTGCTGCCACTGTCATTGCGATCAACGGAGATCTGCTGTTTCCAAGTGCCCGAAGGATCGCTGCAAATATATTATAAGCAGCTATGATCGGGATTCCTGCAAAGATCAGCCGCAAATATAACATTGTCAGATCAATGACATTATCCGGTGTCTGTAAAAATAAAAGAACATGATAAACTGTACCTTCACTTACTGCGAGTACGACCACAGACAGTAATGCTGTCATGATATAGCTTTTCGCTACTGCACATTTCAGATTTTCCTTTTCCCTTGCTCCATAATACTGAGATACAAGAATAGAAAAACCCTGTGTGATACCTGTCATGATCCCCAACACCAGCCATACCAGCCAATCTCCGGCACCTACTGCCGCCAGTGCTTCAACTCCTACCACTTGTCCGACGATCATGGTGTCTGCCATTGTATAAAACTGCTGAAAAATATTTCCAAGCATCATTGGTATGGCAAAAGTTATGATCAGTTTTCCGGGAGATCCGGCAGTCATATCTTTTTCATTAGTTCCCATAAGAATCTCCTTTTCTTTTCATCCTTGACCGCTATTTTACAAGGGACTCTTACGAAACACAAGACTATTTTTTCACAAAGTTTTTCTCATATTTTTGGTAGCTATTACATCTTTATGATCATTATTTTTAATGGATCATTTTTGCCACGCCTATCTTAAAACTCTTTCTTCTTCATGGCGCTCATACTATACTTATACGAAGCAAACCATATAAGCAGACTTAGCACAATGAGGGCAATCCCGATTTCAAAATCCCCTATTCCCCCTATCATATGCAGAATACTTTCTTTTAATCCCAAGTTAGTCTTCACAAAAGATCTAATTGTATAACAAATCGCAAAAATAATTAAAATTACGATTGGCAGCACAATTCGCCCTTTCTCTCCTTCGAACCTTATCCTGATCGCGATCATAATTCCCGCAATTGCCTGAAACACAAAAAATGTGATCAACTCCATTGCCAGCATTTCCAGATCAAACACCTCTTCAGGATTTATGAGTACCATAATTCCTGCACAGATCATTCCAATGCACCATCCACATGCTGTCATGATAAAGGAAAAAATATATTTTTCTCTGACATATATTTTTTTATTTACGGGTAAAGAAAATAAATATGTGTAACCATGGCCATTTTCATCATAACTGATCGTATTACCTGAATATATCGCCAGAACAGATGGGATATACATTGCAATGAAAGCAGCTGCCGTTTTTCCTGTAAGTATAAAAAACAATGCTACAAACACTAACACCAAAAAAAGATTACCACCCTGTCGAAAAAACAATCGAAAATCCTTTTCCAAAAGCCCTCTGATTCCTTTCATCATCTTTCGCCCCCTGTCAACATCAGGATCACCTGATCGAGTGATCCGCTCTCTACTACGATTTCCGGATAATTTTCTATATAATACTGCTTCTCGTTCGTCAGACAGGCAACTCCAAAAAACTCTTTTTTCTCTTTCAAAAGATACCTTTTATCCACTGCCTGATATTGTTCCTCACTGACCTTCAACACTGCATATTTTTCAAGAATCGTATCCATCGCTTCATGAAGTACAATCTTTCCTTTATGTATCACATAAATGTCATCACACAGATGTTCTAAGTCCGAAGAAATATGTGAACTAATCAGGATACTTCTCTCCGGTTCTTCTTCCATATACTCTCTTAAAATATCCAGCATCCTTTCTCTCGCTCCGACATCAAGCCCTGCTGTCGGCTCATCCAGCATCAGGAATTCTGCCTGATGTGTCAATGCAATGATCAGATTCAGCTTTGCTTTCATTCCTGTTGAGTACTCTTTTATAAATTTATCCAACGGAATCTGATATTCTTCACACATCTGATGAAATTTTTCTGCTTCAAACTTTGGATACAATTTGGCAAGGACTGCCTCAACATCTTTCCCTTTCAAGTATCCACTGAATCCGGCTTCTGCCAGGACAACTCCCAGCTCTTCTTTCTCTTTTTCACTTAACTCTTCCGGTATTTTTCCCAGGATCTTTATCTCACCGGCATCATAAGAAATGAGTCCGAGCACTGCCTTGAACAAAGTACTCTTACCGGCTCCGTTCTCTCCAACCAGACCGGTGATTCTTCCTTTTTCTACATTTAACGAACAGTCTAACTGAAATTCACCGTAGCTTTTCTTTACTCCTTTAATCTCCAACATAATCATTCATCCTCCATGATGAGTTCAAACAACGAACGGATCTCTTCCTCCTTCATTCCGCAGCGCCTTCCCTTCTGAATTGCTGCTTCCAGATCCGCCTCAACCTCTTTCCTGCGCTCTTCTTCCATCAGCTGTGTATTCGAAGCCGCTACATACGTTCCTTTCCCATGAACTGTGACTGTCATGCCCTCTGCTTCCAGATTGTCATATGCTTTCTTCACAGTAAGTGCACTGATCTTCAGTTCCTTTGCCATTGTTCTCACGGACGGCAATATATCATTTTCTTTTAACTCTCCGGAGATGATCTGCGCCTTGATCTGCTCCATGATCTGCTCATAAATTGGTACCATCGATGTATTATTGATTATAATCTTCATATGTCCCTCCTGTTGCAAACAGTATATAACAGTGCAATACTGTTGTCAACTGTTATATACTGTTTTGCAGTAGTTGACTGCCGGGATATATTTTTTAGCACGAAAAAAGCACCTCTCGGTTTTCTGATTATTAACTCTGAGAAGTGCTCTTGTTTTATATCTAATTTTAGTACAGCTTTGCACCTGCCGGGATTCTGTCATCTACCATCAGAAGGTTCAGTCCTTCATGACCATCTTCCTCAGGTACTGCTGAGATCAGCATACCCTCGGAATCGATTCCCATCATGAAGGAATTCATTCTGATCAAATGCTCTTATTTTATTTCTTTTTAACTCATTCAATGTTAAAAGTATAGTTTTTGTTTCTGTCTTCATTATCCTGCTGCTGAAGATAAAACATTGCCTTTTGAGTTTCAATCTCCGCTTTCAGTTCTTCTTTTGTCGGCAGGTATAATTTGTACTTGGAAGCAAATAATTGTTCATTGCCATGCATAACAGAATAACGGGCAATATCATCATCTGTATCGGAACAAAGAACAATACCGATTGTTGGGTTATCGCCCTCACTACGTTTCAATTCATCATACATACGGATATACATATCCATCTGTCCTACATCTTGATGTGTTATCTTTTCTGTTTTCAGGTCGATGAGGACAAAGCATTTCAGTATGTAATTGTAAAACACAAGGTCGATATAATAGTCCTGTTTCTCCGTATGGATATGCTGCTGCCTTGCCACAAAAGCATATCCCTTTCCAAGCTCCATCAAAAATTTCTGCAAATTGGAAAGAATACTTTTCTCAAGGTCACTCTCTGTAAAATCTGTATTCTGCGAAAAGCCTAAAAACTCCGCAACTACCGGATTCTTGATAAACTCCAACTTATCATTCTGATACGGTGCAGTCAGTTCCTTCATTTCACTTTCTACAAGCTCTTTTTTCTGAGTTTTGAGCATACGGTAATAATACTGAGAAGAAATATTCCTCTGCAAAGTACGGACACTCCAAGTCTGTTTTGCGGCTTCTTTCTCATACCAGTCGCGAGCTGCCTTCTCTTTAACCTGTAATAATGTTGCATAATGCGACCAAGACAGTAACCCAACAGATTTTCCAGACGATGTCTGGAAAATTTCAGGATAGGTCTTATAGAAAGAATAAAAGCTATATAGATTCGACTTTGTATAACCTTTTCCATATTCAGCCGATAATTCTTTTGCTAACTTTTTTATAATTTCAGCTCCATATTTTGCCCTATCCTCGCCCTGCAATTCTTCACTTGCAATTCTATAACCAAGGAGCCAATTTCTCTGTATAAGCGTTGTATTGACCGCTCGATATGCAGCTTTTTGTGAAGATTCGATAATCCCACACATATCTTTTAAGATGTCATCGGTTTTAACAAAATTATCCATAAAATTATTTTGACCGATTTTTTCTAATTTATTCTCCATAGCTACCGCTCCTTTGGATTTCATTTTCAAATTATTCGCTTTCCTGCATATTCTCATCAGCTTTTGCAATCATCTGTCTGTACTGTTCTTTCACTCTTTCCGGTGCAAGTATCTGTACTTTGCCATTGAAGCCAAACACCCAACCGAAAAAAGTAGGACTGGCTGATACTTCGGTCTGTACTCTGAAAGACGTCATATCATACGCAAGGGTTGTCACATCTTCTCCGAAACGGTCAACCATTGTTTTCATCAGGCTGTTATCACACCGTAAATCCACCAAAACTTTCTCGCCTGAGAACATAAAGAAAACTTCCTTTGTGTAATTCTCAATATCAAAATCATCAGGCATAGGAATAATGTCCTTAGCCAGTATCTCCGGCTTAGAAGCAATACGGTCTACCCTGAAATTGATAACCTTGCTTTTCTTCTCTGAATATCCGAGAACATAATAATAGTCCCCACACCAGAGAAGTTTATACGGACTGAACTTATACACTTCGCCCTTATTCTTCAGAACCTTTTTCTTCAATCCGGTATAATCATAATACTGAAAAGAAATCTGCTTACCTGCATTGATGGCATCATTTATAGCGTCGATGATATAATATATCTGCTCATTATCCGGCTTAATTCGATTGACCACATAGTTATTACGTTTCAGCTTTGCCACCTGTCCCGGACTGGTCATCGTATGTATCTTCTCAATCAGGGTTTCGCTTTTCTTCTTTGTAATGAACTTCGATGACTCTACTGCATCTATCAGCAGTTTCAGTTCCGGCAATTCAAACTTACGACTGGCTACAAAGTATTTGCTCTGAGTAGAATGGATAGTAACAATGTCCATCCCAAACTCCTGAAGTGCTGCAATGTCTTTTGTGACTGTAGTTCTATGTGCAGATATTCCGTACTCATCATTCAATATATTGATTAACTGTGTTGTGGAAAGAGGATTTTCTTCATCAGTTCTTTCCAGTAAAATCTTTTGTAAATATAAAATCCTTGGCTTTGTTTCCATAATTTTTATATACCTATCGCTCCATCAATAGTATCTGTCTACTTTTTCTTTTTAATCTTAGGTGCTGACAATTCATCGTACATTGCATTAAATAGTCCTGTTAAAAATTTCTTATTATCCACATCTTCTACAAGCAGCATTTCCTTTGCCCCATCATACGGCAATTCATAAGTAGCTGTCGGCATATATGAAATTGCTGATTTTATCGGTTTTACAAGTAATCTGTCATCATAAATTCCGCCGACAATTTTACCACGATAATAAATAATATATTCGCCCATCATCGCACGGTAAGTAATCTCGTCCAATTCTGCCAACTGCTCTAATACAAATTCCAAATATTCTTTACTTGATGCCATTAGTTGTCCTCTGACCTAATTTCATTTTACTCAATTTATGCCTTCTTTATTGGGTGTCTTATTACTGTTTTGCATTTCTCCGGTGCAACTTTTCTTGGGTCTGATAAATAGATTTCGTGATGGCGTCGCTCACCAGTAAAATCATTTACATAACCGTTTTCTTCAAGATATTTATCCATCATTGCCACGGTTGCAGGTTCATCATCAAAAGCTCCTATATGCATTATTTGTACGCACAAACCTTCGTCAATACTCAAGAACTCTGCACCAGAGCAATCCATCTTTTTCTTTTTTGAAGCAGTTTCCACCGCCCAATCAAAATCTTTCTTTGCAATAAAATCAGGCATACGAATAATAGAAATCCAGTTGAAAGCTGATTTGTTGGTATAATCTACACTTTCAACATTGTCCTGCCACCAAAATCCCTCAAGCGGTGGTACAACATATTCAAAAAATCCGTCTATTTTGTAATCCGTCTTATAACTCATCTTGAGAGTATAGGCAACAGCATACAAAACACCAATAGCAGTTTTATATTCCTCGCCTTCTTCATTAGGATTTCCTTTACCTCGTACTGCTATATAATTTGCCTTTGGAATTGCCACAATCTGCGGCTTATTCTTCGGCATATAAAATTCTTTATATTCTTTCTTAAAATCGAATGCCATTCATCATTTCCTCTCTGAAAAATCATTTTACTTACCTTATAATTTATAAAACACAATTTGTATATATTTCAAATAAGGCTAATAGGAATAAATCTTCCATTGTTTCTATGACTTCTCCATCGTATCCTCCCGGAGAACCGTATGATTTATCAATGTTTTTATTTTTATTCCCATAGATTGCTGAAAACTCTGCAATAACAGTAACCAACTGGCATGTTTCTATTCCTTCGCAACTTTCAAAATTATATTCTACCGACAACTGCTGAATTGGTGTAGCCTTTTTGTCATTACTATTAAACGCATTAGCCAAAACATCTGTAATATGATTTTGATACTCAAACTCTTGATGTGGAATTGGTTTAGCAGCATAGTATTCTAAGCTACGAGTAAAATACTTCCCTCCATCGTAAAAAACACTTTTATCATCAGGGAAGCGTTTATTTAGCACACTTTCTATTGCAACCAAACACTTTTCATAAATACTGTACTCACTGACTCGTAAATCCAAACCGCAATATTCCAAAATTCTATTTTGAACCTCTTTAGTACAACAGCAAAATTCTCTATACATCTCTCTGTTGTAATAAAACAAATCATTATACATCGTGGCTATTGCACATAATGGAATAAGCCCTCTATCCTTATAATATTTAGAGATGAATGAAACCGCTTGTGCTTTTACGCTTTCTTGATGACGCTGTTCATCTCGCTTGTCCTGCCTTTTTTCAAACCTCTCCATACGGTTGCTTTGTCTTATTTGCAGGACTGCAATAATAACCGTGACTATTAAGGCAACCACCGCACAAATAATACTTATCCAATCTGAAACACTTATCATATAGTTTTCCCTTCTACTGTAAACGATAATTTACCACATCAATCACTGATGGTAGCCTGACCGTTCATCAGCATAGGTATCAACCAATCACGCAATTTAATTAGCTCACTAGTTTCATTAGCGATTTGTTTTTTCATTTGATATATAGGTCGTACATATTCAGAAAAATTTTTAATTATATTAGCTGGAGGCAATATAATGTGGCTGTCCTGTAAATGTTCACTAGTTATATGCCCCATTGTTGTTTTTCTTGCTTCAGCTATCTTTATAAAATGTATAAGATATTCTGACAACTGCAAATATACATATTCTGAAGAAAAATAGCTTTTAGGAACGACTTTAAAGATGTGTTGATTCAATCCTGCATCAACCCCATACCACATTATTACCTCTAAAGATGCTGACCATGAAAATAAAATATCTCCTGAAGAAATAATATTTTTAGCAGGAATTGTTGATGATACACGCTCAGTGTCATTAGTAATGCCACCATTCATTTCACGTATTTTTACAACTGGCAATGAATGTTCTTCGTCAGATGGACGATATTTTTGACATGCAATTCCATTGATATAATCCGCTATATCATAAAGATTACCGGAACGCCAATCTTGAGGTATTTCTTGTTGGAGATTTTTGTTCCACACTAATTGTCCTCCTGATGAATGATATGGATTTCCATTTTCATCTGGAAAGTTAAATTGAATAAACCAATAATTGTAAAGTAGCTTAGCTTGCTGCTCTAAATTATCGTTTATCGCATTATTATTGGCAATTTTTTCATCAATAGACCATAACAAATTTGCAATTTTTTGTTGAGAAATCACATCGGGAATTTCAACCTCAACATCATAAATTTTTTCAGGCGATGTATGCTTTACCTTCGTACCTGATGAACTACGTTCTAACTGCTCTCTTACACTTTTGGTCATAAAAAGATAATATGCAAATAATTTGTTCAAACGTTTTTCATCACAAGTAATCAGTCCTATTCGCTGATTATGCAAGTATTTATTATTTTCAGGAACTAACGCTGTACTTCCTAAAAGTCCCTCTGCCTGTTGTGTCATGGCAACTATCAAATCGCCTTTATGACACAAATATTCCTTTGGATAAGTTCCTGTATAGTAACGTTCTTTCCCATTATTAGGCTTAAATCCACCTTTTTCAAAAAAGTTTCCCGGAGTCAAAATACTTTGTTCTCCATCTTCTGCAAAATACTCTCCCTTAAAAGCCCAACCATGCTTTACGGATAGTATTTCTCCAAGTTTCATTCTATTCATACTTTACCTTCTTTAACTGTTCCATAATTTCCGTTTTCAGTTTGTCGCCCTCTGCAAAATATTCCTGCAATTTCTCCGCATAAGCACTCATACGAGCATTAAACTCGTCCTGTGACAATTCAACATATTCGATTTTTACATCAAAATATTGTCCAGCCGCAAGTGAATACTTCTTTTCTTTGATTTCATCATAGGTAACAGCAACTGAAAAATCATCAACAGCTTCTTTATTAAGGAATGTATCAACAATTTTATCAATCTCAAAATCACGAAGTCTGCGTTTCTGATTATTACCGTCCTTATATTCTTCTCCCAGTTTTGAAGCATCTATCAGTACAACCTTATCTGTTTTTCTTGAATTATCAAAAAATAATACTGATACATTCGTGCCGGTATTAGCAAATACATTTGACGGCATACTAATACAGCCATAAACAATATGTTCATCTACAATATGTTGTAGTATCTTCTTTTCTACACCTGATTTTGCGGTTACAAATCCAGTAGGAACTACAATCGCACCTTTTCCGGTTGATTTCAATGAATTAAGAACGTGCTGAATGAACAACGTATAAATTGCCATACTCTCTTTCTTCTTGGCAGGTACTTTCGGAACTCCCGCCCAAAAACGAACAGGCATTGCTGCTATACGTTCTCTTGTATCTGAGAAATCCATCTTAAAAGGCGGATTTGAAACTACATAATCAAAAGTTCTTAATTCCTGTCCATTATCACTCTTATGATATGGAGCAATCAGCGTATCTCCTTGAATTGCGTGGTCAAGAGAAGATACCAAGCTGTTTAGGATAAGATTAAGTTTTAACATTTTATTACTTCGCTGTGAAATATCCTGAGCAAAAATCGTACACTTATCTTCTCCAATTTTGTGAGCAAGAGCCATCAAAAGTGTTCCTGTTCCGGCAGATGGGTCATAACACTCAATGCTATGTAAATCAGTTGCATTACCAACAAGCAATCTTGCCATAATCGTTGCAATAGCGTGAGGAGTATAATATTCTGCATACTTACCACCGCCTGCGGTATTGTAATCTTTTATCAGATATTCAAATATATCCGCAAAGAAATCATAGTGCTTTTCAAATGCTTCTTCAAAAGAGAAATTTACTAACTTGTCAACCAACGCACGGGCAAAAGGTGCTCTTGCCGTATCGTCCGTTACATACTGTGTCAGCTTTTCAAAAAGCGGTATTTTTGTATTCTGAGCAGTCTGAGTTGAAAATATATCAATATTCTTATCTGCTATATCTGTCATCGTGCTGTCAAAGATTAAATCAAAATCGCCTTTTGCCTGCTGATTCCATAAGTTGGCAATAAGATGTTCCGGGTTAAGTAATGGAATATCTGACGGTAAACTATCAAAAATATCCAAGCGGTCATCTTCTGACATTTCTGCATAAGCAAGTTCCCATTTTTCAGCATTTTTAAGAACCGGACTTACTTTTTTTACTTCATATCCGAATTTATCATTAAGGAACTTATAAAGGAAAACCTGTGTGATGATTTTATATTCGTTACCATCGTTTCCCATACCATAGGTCTGACAAGTTGCTTTTAAGGCATCTATCAACTCTATGGTTTTTTCTTTTATCGTCTTTGTTTCTTCCATTGTGTTCTCCTTTATGCAACTGAATAAGTCTGGTTATACTGATCAAGATACTGTTTTGTAATCCTGCTCTGTATAAATACTCTATCCTCACGAGCACTCGCTATTCCCAACTTATCAATGCCTGCTTTTATTTGTGTCATAACCGTTCTCTCAAAATATGCGTCTTTTTTCAATATATCGTTTCTGTCATACACTTTCTGGTCAATATCAGACTTAATAGAAAGCAAAACATTCATAATAGACATATCATACTCTGAAACAATCGGCTGTTTATTTGCTGCTTTTCGAGCAAGATTTTCTTCCCTGATTCTTTTATGAACCCTTGCGAATTTCGCATCTCCATTATATTTTCTCAGCAGAACCGTGTTTTTCTTCTGCAATTCATCAAGCTTTTTCAGAATATCTTCCAGTTCTTTTCCTTGCTCCTCAATCTCAAATACACTCTTAGGTTCAAAACCGTGTTGCCTGAAACGAAGCAAAAATGCTTCCTGCAAAGTAATAAACTCAGGGTCATCAGGGTCGATATTCTGTGTAAAAGCACGAACAGTCTTTTTATACTTTTCTGTTACCGCGTCTTTACCACCGACAATTTTCAATTCTTCTTCACTGATTTTGCTGAAATTAAATGTAATATCCTCCATTGCTTCATTGACAAGCAATTTCGTGGTATCATCACTTGCAAAAAGTTCTTTCTGATTTATGTTATCAATATGATGTTGCACCTCTGAAATCAATGAAGGCAACTTTGTTAATTCCATTTTTGCAAATGTTTCCTTCAATTCATCATCGCCAAAGGTTCTTACCAAATTACAACAGTCACGAGCAGCAATAAGAATTTTTTTAAGTTTAAGCAATTCCTGCTTATCCTCAATCGTAGATATTTCTGAACTAAATTCTTCTGCATTATCTGTGGTGTAGTTAAAAAGAACCTGCTGCACTTCCTGCATTTGTTTAATGAGTTCTGCCGGGTCTTCAATAACCTGTTTGAATGTATCTGTTTCATTTCCCGCACCAACTTCATTAGGGTCATTAAAACGGTTCAGCTCTTTGAGGTATGCTTCATTTGTTTCCTCAAAATTCCTTTTTATATTTGCAAAATCAATGACATAACCATAATGGTTTTCTTTATACGGTCTGTTGACTCTTGTAATTGCCTGCAACAAATTATGGTCTTTCAATTTTCGACCAAAATACAGGCGTTTCAATCTTGGTGCATCAAATCCGGTAAGAAGCATATTGAAAACGATAAGAATATCAACTGTCATATTATTTTTGAAGTCATCAATAATCTTATCTCTTGTATCTTTGTCATCACTATCGTGAAGTATAAGTCCAGCTCGCAAATGACTTTTCATAGAAGCGTCTTTATTAAGTTCTGCTTGAATTTCATCAAAATACGCAAACAGCTTCCTTGCCTGCTCACTTGTTTCACAAATGACCATACCGCCGAGCGTATTATCTCCCTGAATTTGTCTAAATCTCTTTAGGTCAGAAATAATATATCTAAGCAACTCTTTGACATAGTTATCGTGTTCAACAATCTGACTTTTCTTTACGTCTTTCTTTTCTACCAAGGTTTCAAGTTTTTCATAAATTTCAGAAAGTCGCTCCTTATACTGCGTTTCTATATCCTCACGGATAATTTTCAGCGTATATCCATCTAAAATTGATTTGTCATAATAGTATGTATGAATATAATTACCAAAAACTCTCCAAGATTCTCTTTCTTCTTTCAAAAGTGGTGTTCCTGTCAACGCAATCTTAATCGCATTTTTATCCGCATCAAGAAGATTAGCCAAGAATGAGCCTTCTGGTTTATATCCTCTATGTGCTTCATCAATAATAAACACTCTCTGCAAATTCGTTGCATACGCAGGAAGGTCAACTTTTGACCTATCTTCAGCAAAACGCTGTATATTTACTACTGTAATTTCAGGTTTTCCCGTATTTCCCTCTTGTGCTTGATTGTTACGGAACTGCTCCATAAGTTCAGCACGGGAACTTGCCGTTTTCACAACCAATCCACGAGCTTCAAATTCTTCTGAAGCCTGTTTCAGCAAATCAAGGCGGTCAACAATGAAATAAAACTTTGCAACTTTATTTTGTTTGCTGAAATAGTCAGAAAGAACATAAGTAAGATAATACGAAAGGGCTGTCTTTCCACTACCTTGAGTATGCCATATAACACCTGAATTAACACCTTCATCAATCTTACTTCTTACTGTTAAGGCAGCAAACATCTGTTGATAACGCATTATATGTTTCTGCTCAATAAACTCTATCTTGCCATTTATTTCTTTATGAAAACGAACATAGGCAATTCCATATTTTAATATAAATAACAATCTTTCAGGACTGCACATAGATGTCAGTACTCGATTGGTCGGTGTATAGGTATCTAAATTTGTTTGATATTCCGGAGAAGTATGAATAACCTGACAATTAAAGTCAGTCAATATCTTCTTTTCAACAATCGGGTCAATATCCTTATATGGGAAATCTGCATTATAAGGTGCAATATCCAAATTTGTAGGATTTTCTTCTCTGAAACAGTTGAACGGTGCAGACTGTTTTGCCGTCGTACAATAGAATGCCCCCTGAACCGGAACAATACCACCCATAGTGTCATATTCCATATTATTAGAGAAAATCATCAACTGTGTAATATTCAAAAATCTCCTAAATTTTTTATTAGGAAATCTCTTTTGGTTCATTCTCTTACTTTCTGCAACCATACCGCCGTGATTATTCGGCTTCTTTACTTCAACAAATACAAGTGGAAGTCCATTTACAAACAATGTAATATCAGGTCTAAATTCATCTTGGTCACGCTTACAAGTGAACTCGGCGGTAAAATGATATGTATTATTCTTTGGATTTTCAAAATCCACCAATCTAACAGGCGAAACAGACGATAAACGCTCGTAAAAACTGCGTCCTATATCATCATTATCTAATTCCTGCCTAATAGTTTTCAATGTCTGTTCCGCTTCTCCTGCGTGGGTAGGATTAAGCCGTGCGAACTGCTCCTTGAAAACGTTAATTAAGATATTGGTATCAGGGTCATATACTGTGCCTGCCATATCTTCAGTTATTTTCCCGAAATAGGTATAACCAAGGCGTGTCAAATGAACCATTGCTGGCATTTGAACACGGGTAGCTTCGTTAAACATATTTTTCTTACCACTTGCCGCCATCTTCAGACCTCCTCATATCATTCGTCTAATATGACTTCACATACATCGCCAATATCACAATGAAATACTTTGCAAATTCTCATAAGCACATCAAGGGATACTGTTTCATTCTTATTTAATTTTGTTGCAACAGACGATGAAATTTTCGCAGCACGCATTAAATCTTGTCTTTTCATTTGATTATCAATCATAAGTTTTTGAAGTTTATTGTAGCTTATTCTCATCTGTAACGCTCCTTCGTATTCTCCGTTCCTTTTGGTTACAGTTACTCATTTGACATTATACTATGAATAATCTATTTTTTCAAGATATAGGGGTTTATTCGCAACTCCTATCCGGCAAGGTGTCACTTTTTACAAACACCTAATGCGACTCTTTTAAAAAATAATAAAAAAGAGATGCCGAAGCACCTCAATTATACATTCTATTATTAACATTCATCGCAAGCGTTAAATTCTTTTCCGACCACTCCGAAACAAGCTCCGGGTGTACTTTTGCTAAACTGTTATTCATAGCCAAACCTCAACCTCCTTGTGCTTAGAGTATATGAAGTTTTGGCTTTATCTTGTAGTTTGCGAATATCCATATAAATAGAAAAAGCCCTTTGAGAAAAGGATTTCTCCTCTCTCAAAGGGCAAGTTGGCAAACTTGAATTTGTAAATATCATTTTACATTTTTATATGAAATCACAATATGACTTGGTGCAAATAATACTGATGCAATAATCAATAGCACTGACCTACTCATAATCCCACTAAATAAGAACAACATTGAAGGAATAATAGAAAGTGCTAATGCTCTGAAAACGCTGTTTTTCTTAAAACATATAATCCAAATAGCACAATAAAGCATTACCAATATGGTATCTACAATCAGATATAGTGCAAATGCTTCGTCAGACCACCACCCGAAACAAGTTCCCGGAATATTGATTATCATGAATCCGAAACAACCCAATCTCCCTACTTGTTCTGTGACCTCAACATATTTATTGTTCCACTTATTATCAAATCCATCTTTGCACTTAATCGCAAATACAACATTGGGTATCATAATGACTGCAATAAAAATCAGCCCAAAAACATTAAACCATTCCATATTATCTACCATCACAAACTGGAATTTTCCAATTTAACAAACTGGAATTTGATATGTGCTTTATAAATTTTTTCCGATCCACTCAAGTTCGTTCATGGAATCCTTATTTTTTTCAAGTTCATCTCTGGCTGTTGCGTAATATGATTTTTTGAAAAGCATATCCCATGAAAGATATTTTGCCATACAGTCAAACTGCTTATCAATCAGCTCATACTGGATACTGCCTACGGGAGAACCACCTACAACAATTGTGCCAACTTTTTTGTTTTTTAACTGCAATCCACGGCAGTAGCACTTATCAATGATAAGTTTCAATTGTGCTGACATTCCCCACCAATAAACTGGTGTAGCAAAAAGAATCATATCTGCGGCAGCAATTTTATCAATTGTAGAATTTGTATCATCCTTATCGACGCATCCCTTAGAGCATTGACAGACACCACATCCCTTGCATGGTGCAATGTTGAGTTTGTCGGGTTCAATGATTTCAATTTTATTCTTTTCTGACGCTCCTTTTATAAATGCATTGATTGCTGCCAGCGTATTTCCTTTTCTGGCACTTCCATTAATGATTACAATTTTCATGCGTGTATCCTCCAACTTCCGATTTGTATTTCTGTTTGTTTTAAAAATGGGCAACTCCGATTGGAATTGCCCACTCATTGTACTAATTATGCGATTTTTTCTTGCTTGCACCGATTTCTGCATCAAATGATGTAAGTTTGATGTAAATCGCTGTTTTTTAGTTTTTTATCAAATGAAGTACGTCCCGTCTATTCGGTAAAACGGTACATCTTTACATCATCTTAATAGAGCTTTGCACCTGCTGGAATATGGTCATCAACCATCAGAAGATGGAGCTTTTCTTCGCCTTCTTCTTCGTGGATAGCACTGAGGAGCATACCGCAAGAGTCAATGCCCATCATAGCTCTCGGTGGAAGATTTGTGATAGCGATAAGAGTTTTTCCAACCAGTTCTTCAGGCTCATAAAAGCTATGAATACCACTTAAAATAGTTCTGTCTGTGCCTGTTCCGTCATCAAGCGTAAACTGTAACAGTTTCTTTGACTTCGGTACTGCAACACACTCTTTAACCTTTACTGCACGGAAATCCGACTTGCTGAATGTGTCAAAATCAACTGCTTCCTCAAACAAAGGCTCAATCTTTACCTTAGAAAAATCAATCTTTTCAGGCTCAGCTTTCACTTCTGCAGCTGCCGGAGCTGCTTCGGAAGTCTTGGAAGCTTTCTTATCAGCGTCCAGGGACTTCATCGTCGGGAACAGAAGTACGTCACGAATTGCCTGGCTGTCTGTCAGGAGCATAACGAGACGGTCGATTCCGTATCCGATACCACCTGTTGGCGGCATACCGATCTCCAGTGCATTCAGGAAGTCTTCATCTGTGTGGTTGGCTTCCTCATCACCTGCGTCTGCAAGAGCATCCTGTGCTTTGAAACGCTCTCTCTGATCGATCGGGTCGTTGAGCTCGGAATATGCATTACACATTTCCCATGTATTGATAAAGAGCTCGAAACGCTCTACCTTGTTCGGATCGGAAGGTTTCTTCTTGGTCAGCGGAGAGATCTCGATCGGATGATCCATGATAAATGTCGGCTGGATCAGCTCTTTCTCACAGTACTCCTCGAAGAAGAGGTTGATGATATCACCCTTCTTATGGCGATCCTCATACTCGATATGATGCTCGTCAGCAAGCTTCTTGGCTGCCTCATCATCTGCTACTTCGTCAAAGTCGATTCCTGCATATTTCTTGATGGCATCGTTCATGGTCAGACGTGCGAAAGGCTTTCCAAGATCGATCTCGATACCATTGTAGGAAATCTTTGTGGAACCGCAGACCTTCTCTGCAAGGTAACGGAACATGGACTCTGTCAGCTCCATCATTCCCTCATAATCAGTATATGCCTGATAAAGCTCCATCAGAGTGAACTCCGGATTGTGACGGGTATCAACACCCTCGTTACGGAATACACGGCCGATCTCGTAAACTCTCTCAAGTCCGCCTACGATCAGTCTCTTAAGATAAAGCTCCAGGGAAATACGAAGCTTAACGTCTTCGTTCAGTGCGTTATAATGTGTCTCGAATGGTCTTGCAGCTGCACCGCCTGCGTTGGAAACCAGCATTGGTGTCTCAACTTCCATGAAGTCACGTCCTGCAAGGAAGTTACGGATCTCCTTAAGGATCTGGGAACGTTTGATGAATACATTCTTGCTGTCCTGGTTCATGATAAGATCCACATATCTCTGACGATAACGGGTATCTGTATCTGTCAGTCCGTGGAATTTCTCAGGAAGGATCTGTAAGCTCTTGGAAAGAAGAGTCATCTTCTCTGCATGAATGGAGATCTCACCTGTTCTTGTTCTGAAAGCAAATCCCTCCAGACCAAAAATATCGCCGATATCAGATTTCTTGAAATCTGCATAGGAATCGGTTCCAATGGCATCTCTTGCCACATAAACCTGAATGTTACCCTGTAAATCCTGGATATTGCAGAAAGAAGCTTTTCCCATTACACGCTTGAACATCATACGTCCTGCGATTGATACATGGATCGGGCTTGCGTCCATGATGCTTCTTCTTTCTTCATAATCCTTCTTCTGAGCCTCTTTTGCCTGCTCTTCATCAAGACCTGTTACATCAAGTTCCTTGCGATCTTTGAGAAGCTCTGCCTCATGTGCTTCATAGAGATTCTTTACCTCAAGGGAATGATGTGTCTGATCAAATTTTGTGATCTGAAACGGGTCCCTGCCATTTGCCTGAAGGTCTGCCAGTTTGTCACGACGTACCTTAAGCAGCTGGTTTACATCCTGCTTCTTCTGCTCTGCCACTTGTTGGCCTCCTTAATCTATCTGTCGTTCAAGCGGATCTGTGCGATCCGCTCCGTTGTCTGCTTTATACGTTTCTCTGGATCTCAAGAACCTTGTATTTCATGATTCCGGACGGCATCTCAACCTCAACGATATCGTTGGTGTGTGCACCGATCAGTGCTTTACCTACCGGAGACTCATTGGAGATCTTTCCCTCAAGGCTGTTAGCCTCTGTGGAACCTACGATCTTCAGCTCCATATCTTCCTCAAATTCATAATCATGAACCTTAACCTTGCAGCCTACGCTGATTCTGTCAAGATCGACTTCGTCCTCTACTACAACCTCAGCGTTCTTGAGGATCTTCTCGATCTCCTCGATACGTGCCTCGATATCTCTCTGCTCATCCTTTGCTGCATCGTACTCTGCGTTCTCAGAAAGGTCTCCCTGCTCTCTGGCCTCTTTGATCTTTCCTGCTACTTCTTTTCTCTTAACAACTTTCAGATCGTGCAGCTCGTCTTCCAGTTTTCTAAGTCCTGCGTATGTGAGTAAGTTCTTCTTTGCTTCTTCCATTTTGCCTTACTTCCTTTCAAAACCGTGCTGTTTTTTCTGAAAAAAATACAGCTTCGGATATTTCTGTTGCTACCATTCCCAAGAGCTCTTTTTTCTAAAAAAGGGCGTAAAAATCTCAGGATATTCACAATTCCTGTATTATACCGAAAAGCCCCAGTATTGTCAAGCATTCCACGTCGAAAAAGGGTCCCTGAAATATGCAAAAAAAGCCGCGCGAAATCTCAGATTTCAACACGGCTTTTCTGTATTATCCTGCCCGGTCTGATTCCTTATCTCTTCTCCGGAAAAAGATCTTTATAACGATTAGTCACCATCTGTGTCTGATACTCAAAATCCTGTTTATGCTGATTGACCAGTGTAGAAAGGATGATCCCGGAAAACCAGCAGATGATAGCTGTCAGGATCACAAACCCGCTGACGATCAGTGTCGGGATCTTTTCCACTGTCCCAACCTCCAGAAAATGTACCAGCACCGGAATAAAGAATACCATTCCCACCACAAACAGCACTGCTGCGATAAGGGAGAAGAACTCCAGCGGCTTGTAATTCTTGAACATTTTCACAATAGTCTTCAGGACCTTAAATCCATCTGCATAAGTATTCAGCTTGGACTCACTTCCCTCCGGCCTGTCACGATATTCAATGACTACATTCTCAACCTGCATGTTCTTATCGATGGCGTGGATCGTCATCTCTGTCTCGATCTCAAAATTCCTGGAAAGTACCGGGAATGTTTTTACAAAGCGGTAACTCATGGCACGGTAACCTGTCATGATATCCTTGATGTTGCTTTTGAAAAGACGGTTAATGGAACCTCTTACGATGCTGTTTCCAAAGTTGTGAAAAGGTCTCTTGTTCTCTGTAAAATATGTAGAAGAAAGGCGGTCACCAACTACCATGTCTGTGCCTTTCTCCAGAACCTTGCTGCACATTTCAGCTGCAAACTCTGCCGGATAAGTATCGTCGCCATCTACCATAAGATAACACTGCGCATCGATATCCCGAAACATACTGCGGATCACGTTTCCTTTTCCCTGCTGATACTCATAACGGACAACTGCCCCTTCTTTTCTGGCGATCTCGTCTGTTCCATCTGTAGAGTTATTATCATATACGTAGATCACAGCTTCCGGAAGTGCTTTTTTCATATCGCGGATAACCTTTGCTACCGTCTTGCTTTCGTTGTAGCAAGGAATTAAAACTGCTATTTTATCTGCCATTATTTTTCTCCTGTAAAACAAAAAAACTTTCTGCGGATTCCCGCTAACTGACTGTAGCACGCGCCCCGTTCCTTGTCAATAGAACGTTTCGTTTTCTCCGACATACTTTTCTCTTTTATCGCTCCAGTACCATGTCTGTAAGCTTTTTCAATTCTTCATAGCTTGAAATATTATTAGATTCTCTCCGGATTCCCGCACTGTGCCGCATACCGGCTGTATACCAGGCTACATGCTTCCGCATTTCACGGATCCCGATATACTCACCCTTGATCGCGATCTGATCTTCGGCATGGCGCAGGATCATCTCGCAGACTTCCTCTGCGGTTGGCCTGGAAAGCTTTTCCCCGGTGCGGAAATAGTGGTTCAGTTCCCGGAAGATCCACGGGTTCCCACGTACTGCACGGCCGATCATCACCGCATCGCAGCCAGTCTCTTTAAACATGGCTTCTGCAGTTTCCGGTGAAACGATATCTCCGTTTCCTATCACCGGAATAGTCACCGCTTCCTTCACCCTGCGGATAGCATCCCAGTCCGCCTGACCGGAATAATACTGCTGTCTGGTCCTTCCATGAACTGCGATGGCTGCTGCACCGGCATCCTCCACCCGTTTTGCGATCTCCACCACATCCACCGGCGTATTTTCATCAAAGCCAATGCGGACCTTCACCGTTACCGGCTTGGAAACTGCTCCGGAAACACTGCGGACGATCTCTTCGATCAGCTGAGGATCCTTCAGAAGAGCTGAGCCCTCGCCATTATTTACCACCTTGGGAACCGGACATCCCATATTGATATCGAGAATGTCAAAGGGACGCTCCTCAATGCTTTTTGCCACCTCTGCCATAAGGTCCGGCTCGCTGCCGAAAAGCTGCATGGATACCGGATGCTCCCCGGGATCGATTTCCATCAGCGCCTCTGTATTCTTATTATGAAAAGAGATCGCCTTGGCACTGACCATTTCCATACAGATCAGGCCTGCACCCTGCTCCTTGCAAAGTCTTCGAAATGCCAGATCCGTAACCCCTGCCATCGGTGCAAGCACAAAGGGGTTCGGTATCTCCACATTTCCGATCTTCCACTGCATCTTCATGGATCATTCCTCAACGGCATCTGCTTTTTTCTGCAGTTCCTCATCCGGGATATCTCCCAGGAAAAATACCTTGTAATACATTTCCAGAGATTCCAGAAGCTCTCTTTTGTCCCGCTGGAGTTCCTTGATCTTCAGTGCACTTCCGATCTCGTCAAAACGGGCATCTGCCTCCAGGGCCTCAGTCTTAAACTGCAGACTGCCGTCCTCATCAAATTCCAGTGTCAGGATCCCGCCTACATCCTCTGTGAAAAGCACACACATGATCTGCAGCTCCTGCTTTACCGTCTCAGGAAGAGACGCAAAATCCTGGTTAAAATAATATTTCTGCTCATAAGAGCTTGCTCCGCAGAGCACAATGTTATCCTGATACATAAAATCTCCTTTATTTATAACTTGACACTCCCCACAGCTAAAGCAGGGAGATTCTTGTTTTTTCCACTACTGCAATAAAACATCAACGGAAAATCGCTGCCGGAAATTTTATCCGATCTGTGCTGCATGTTTTACACATAGCTGTATAAACCACGTACAGAAACCTCTCCGGAATTTACTTCCTCGACTGTACCGTCTGCACGCTCTACCAGAAGCTCTCCGCAGGCATTGATCCCTCTTGCGATCCCCTCATATGGATCATTCTGATCCAATACACGTACCGGCTGGTTCAGATTGGCCAGCATTTTCTCATAATCCGGTTTCAGGCCGCTGAGATCCTCTGTCTGTACAAATCTCTCATAATTTTCCTCAAAATGCTTCATCACAAGTCCGACTACCTGTGCCCGGTCAAAGGGATGTCCGCTTTCCAGATACAGAGAGGTAGCCTTATCTGCCATTTCTTCCGGGAAGCTTTCCATATTTACGTTAATCCCGACTCCGATAACTGCACAGCCGATCTTATCCTGCTTCATGGTCATTTCGGTTAAGATACCGCAGACCTTTTTGCGGGAAACAACTACATCGTTAGGCCATTTGATCCCTACCTCAAGACCGAGTTCTGCTACTGCCTGTGCAACTGAAAGTCCCATAACAAGTGTCAGCATCGGCGCCTTCTGCGGAGAAAATTCCGGGCAGATAAGGATACTCATAGTAATGGCACTGTCCGGCGGCGCACTCCATCGTCTTGTAAAACGTCCGCGTCCTGCGGACTGATATTCTGCCACAAACAGCTCTCCGTGTCCTGCGCCTTCTTCCCTCCAGGCACGTTTTCCCCAGAGGTTGGTGGAATCTGTTTCTCTTGCAAAATGGACGGTTTTGCCCGCCCATTTTGTATGTGTTGCCTGTGAAATTATTTCTTCATTAAATAAATCTGACATTATTTCTCCGGCTCTCCTAATGTTGCAACGATCACAGCCTTAATGGTGTGCATACGGTTCTCAGCTTCGTCGAATACCTTGGACTGCGGAGACTCGAATACCTCGTCTGTAACCTCCATATCTGTAAGGTTGAAACGCTCGCCCATCTCTTTTCCGATCTTTGTCTTAAGATCATGGAATGCCGGCAGACAGTGAAGGAAGATCGCCTTTTCACCGGCATTCTCCATTACATGTCTGGTAACCTTGTATGGTGTCAGGTCGTGGATACGCTCTGTCCATACTTCGTCAGGCTCGCCCATGGATACCCATACATCTGTGTAGATGATGTCCGCATCTTTTGTTCCTGCCTCCACATCCTCTGTGAGAGTGATGGTGGAACCTGCCTCTTCTGCCCACTGCTGACACTGTGCTACAAGCTCATCATTCGGGAAATATTTCTTGTTGGTGCAGGCTACGAAATCAAGACCAAGCTTGGAGCATACAACCATCAGGGAGTTACCCATGTTGTAACGGGCATCGCCCATGTATACAAGCTTCAGGCCTTTCAGTTTGCCGAAATGCTCACGTACTGTCAGCATATCTGCAAGCATCTGTGTCGGATGATACTCGTTTGTCAGACCATTCCATACCGGTACACCTGCATGCTTCGCAAGCTCCTCAACAATATCCTGACCGAAGCCACGGTACTCGATTCCCTCATACATTCTTCCGAGAACTCTTGCAGTATCTGCGATGCTCTCCTTCTTTCCGATCTGGGAGCCTGTGGGATCCAGATAGGTAGAACCCATTCCCAGATCATGAGCTGCCACTTCGAAGGAACAGCGTGTTCTTGTGCTTGTTTTTTCAAAGATCAGGGCAATATTCTTACCTCTGTAATACTCATGAAGCTCTCCTGCTTTTTTCTTTGCCTTCAGATCTGCTGCAAGGTCGATCATGTAAGTGATCTCTTCCGGTGTAAAGTCTTTCAGTGTCAGGAAATTTCTTCCTTTAAGATTCATAATATGTCCTCCTCATGGCTGCAGATTTATTTCTGCTCTGCCGGTTTATCTGTCATGATTTCCTTCAGGGATGTTGCCAGCCCTGCGATGCCCTGTATCTCGGACGGAATGATGATCTTCGTTGCCTTACCGTCAGCAACCTTTGTAAGAGCCTCCAGGCTCTTCAGAGTAAGAACAGATTCATCTGCTCCTGCTTCCTTGATCATACGAAGTCCTTCTGCAGTTGCCTGCTGTACTTTAAGGACTGCCTGTGCCTGTCCTTCAGCCTCTTTGATCATACGCTCCTTCTGAGCCTCCGCATGAAGGATCGCCGCCTGCTTCTCAGCCTCAGCATCCAGGATAGCGGACTGTTTTTTACCCTCAGCAACAAGGATGGTGGAACGTTTCTCTCCTTCTGCTTTCAGAATGGCTTCTCGTCTCTCACGCTCAGCCTTCATCTGTTTCTCCATGGCATCCTGGATGGCTGCCGGAGGAATGATGTTCTTAAGCTCCACACGGTTAACCTTGATTCCCCATGGATCTGTAGCCACATCAAGGGAAGCACGCATCTTGGTATTGATAACCTCTCGGGATGTCAGTGTCTCATCCAGCTCCATATCACCGATGATGTTACGAAGTGTTGTAGCAGAAAGATTCTCGATCGCCATGATCGGATTCTCAACGCCATATGCGTAAAGCTTCGGATCTGTGATCTGGAAAAATACAACCGTATCGATCTGCATGGTTACATTATCTTTGGTAATTACCGGCTGCGGTGGAAAATCCACAACCTGTTCTTTCAGGTTTACTCTTCTTGCAACACGCTCAATGAACGGAACCTTGAAATGGATTCCTGTACTCCAGGTAGCCTTGTAAGCGCCAAGACGTTCCAGTACCACTGCATAGGCCTGCGGTACAATGCGGATACAGGATGCAAGTACCCACAGCACAAGAACGATGACTACAAGCAAAACAACAACTCCACCCATAATTTAGCCCTCCTTGCTAATTTCTTTTACGATCAGCTTCACTCCGCGGATCTCTTCGATCTCAACCACTGCACCTGTTGGAATTTCTTCCCCGTCATCTGCGGTCCGTGCAGTCCACTCGATGTCATTGATCCTCACCTGCCCGGTCTGGGCCAGGTTGTTGACCGGCTGTATCACTACGGCTCTTTTTCCCAGAAGGCTCTCTGCATTGGTCTTTTCCACGCCCTTGTTCATGTAGCGGACCGCCAGAGGTCTGGTAAAGATCAGAAGCACCACGGAAACTCCGAAAAATAAAAGGAGCTGTACAACAATTCCCCCACCAAGCCACGAGGCAATGCACGCCACAAGAGCACCGCCTGCAAACCAGACAGTGGTAAGTCCTACCGTGATTGCTTCAATTACCAGTAAAATTGCCAGTATTCCAAGCCAGGCCAAAGGTGTCATAAAACCCCTCCTCTCTTATTCTCTTCTCTGTCTTGCAGCTTCGTACATCAGGATTCCTGATGCCATGGCAGCATTCAGTGATTCTACTTTTCCGCACATGGGAATGCGGATCAGACAGTCTGCTGCCTCCGCTGCCTGATCGGTCAGGCCCTTTCCCTCGTTTCCGATGAAAAAAGCGGTGCCGCCCTTATAGGATTCCTGATCATAGGAATTCTCACCCTTCAGATGAGCTGCAAAACTGCGGATTCCCTTTTCTTTCAGCTTCTTTTCTAATGATACCACATCTTCCACATATAGAAAAGGCATTCTGTAAATGGAGCCCATAGTAGAACGGATCACCTTGGGATTTGTGATATCCACGCAGGTTTTTGTGAGGAAAACTCCGCTTACGCCGGCGCCCTCACCGGTCCTGAGAATGGTTCCCGCATTTCCCGGATCCTGAAGATCCTCCAGAACCATGACCAGAGGATTTTTTCCCGCCAGTACCTCTTCCTCGCTCCAGGAAGGCAGCTTCAGAACTGTCAGGATCCCCTGGGGAGTCTTGGTATCACACATCTGACGAAATACGGAATCCTTCACGATCTCACAGGGATATTTTTCTGCCTGAGACATCAGCTCTCCATCCCGGGAAACGGTCTCGGAGACAAACACCTGGGAAACCCAGCTTTCCGGTGCTTCCAGAAACATTTTCCGGCCCTCTGCCACAAAAAGTCCCTGCTCTCTTCTGGCTTTTGCCTTCTGGTTCAGCTGCATGACATTTTTTATTTTTGCATTTGATACACTGGTTATCATACTTTTATTTCTCTCCTTCCGGCAATCCGTATTCGGTTAACGTAATTCCTCACGACTTGCATTCAGATCCTTGTTTTTTCCGATGGCGATTATGGAACAGTTGTCCGGAAGCGGTTCGGAAGGATCCAGATCTACCGTGACATTTTCACCCTGCTTGATGCCAATGATATTAATGTGAAAACGCTCCCGTACATTCAGATCTACCAGATTTTTTCCACTCCAGGATACCGGCATGGAAAACTCCGCCATACTGAACTCCGCTGAAAGCTCAAACACATCCAAATACCCGCCGGACATAAGATTTCTGGCAACTCGCAGTCCCATGGACTGTTCCGGATAAATGATCTTATCTGCACCAATTTTGTCAAGTATACGTCCATGAAGAGAATTCATACTTTTTGCAACTACAAAGGGCACTCCCAGATCCTTGGCCTGCATGGTCGCGGAAATACTGGCTTCCAGATTTTCGGCAACCGCGATAATGGCTACATCCACATTCTGAACTCCCAGAGCCTTCAGGATTCCCGGTTCACGGACATCTGCTTTTACCGCATAGGTTACTTTTTCGGAAATCTCTTCGATATTTTCTTCTTTGTCATCAATGGCAAGGACATCGCAGTCTGACTCTGCCAGCGTCACCGCCAGAGTCATTCCAAACTGTCCAAGCCCGATCACGGCAAAAGATTTATTTTTCATTCTATTCTCCTGTTTAACCAATCATGATATCTTCTTCACCGAGATGCGTTGTGCTTCCCGGCCTGTTGCGTACACGCATCACAACTGCTGTTCCAAGTGTCAGCGGTCCGATACGTCCCAGATACATGGTAAGGATCACGATCCACTTGCCTGCCACATTCAGCTGAGGTGTCAGTCCTCTGGAAAGTCCTACTGTAGCCCCCGCAGAAGTGATCTCATATAAGACATCTGCCAGATCCACTCCCGGCATTACTGCGGACAAAAGCACCGTCATGGTAAAAAGGATCAGCACACTGGTTCCTGCAACAACCATGGCAGAACGGAGATAGCTCTCACGAATCCTGCGGCCGTATACCTCTACATCCTTTTTTCCCTGAAGATATGCTGCAATGGAAAGGATCAGAACCGCAATGGTAGTAGTCTTCACACCACCGGCAGTGCCCATGGGTGATCCTCCGATAAACATCCACAGCAGGGAAATGATCACGGTAGGTGTGGACAAAAGTGACTGATCCATGGTATAAAATCCCGCCGTACGTGTTGTCACTGACTGGAAAAAGGATGCCATGAGCTTTGTTCCCAGTGGTGCCCCCTTCAGCGTGGAAGGGTTTCCGGATTCAAAGATAAATACCAGAAATGCTCCTGAAAATACCAGGATCCCGGTCATCGTAAGGACCAGCTTGCTCTGAAGCCGCAGTACACGAAAAACTCTGGATGGGGAGAGCTCTTTTCTCAGAACCTTGCGGAATTTATCCCACAGATCCCACCAGACGATAAATCCAAGACCTGACACAATGATCAGGCCAATCGTAGTGATATTGACCAGCGGATTGCTCACATATACCGAAAGGCTTGTTTCCCCGAAAAGATCGATCCCAGCGTTGCAGAATGCAGATACCGCCAGAAATATGGCATGCACCAGACCTTTTTTTATTCCAAATTCCGGTACAAAGCAAAACGCATACAGGACCGCACCGATTCCTTCTGCAAGAAACACGCATTTCACCACACTGCGGACTACAACCACGACTCCACCCATTTCATCCAGGTTATAGGATTCCTTGATGATCCGCCGGTTTTTCAGGGAAATTTTCCTCCGGAGGCTGATGAATATCATATTCGCCAGTGCGATCAGTCCGATCCCGCCGATCTGTATCAGGCACAGGATAACCGCTTTTCCAATGGGGCTCCACTGGACTGCCATAACAACTGTGGAAAGTCCTGTCACACATACGCTGGTCGCCGCTGTAAAAACAGCATCCGGGAAGGTAACAGCCTGCCCGGGTGCACTGCAGAACGGCATCCACAAAATAAGTCCACCTACAAAAATCACCCCCGCAAAGCCGAGGGCAATTATTTGTGACGTATTCAGTTTATGCAATCCGTCTGAAACTTTTTTTAAGTTCATAAATATCTTTATTTTCTGTAATTATGAGAAAGAGAATTGCAGACCTCCCACATGTAGGAATCTACATTCTTCTGCATTGCAAGAGCCTCATTGATGTCGAAATCAACAAACTCACCATGACGGTATCCAACCACACGGCTGCGTTTTCCGGCAACAAGAAGATCTACTGCAAGAGCACCCATCATGGACGCATATACACGGTCCTTACATGTAGGGCTTCCACCACGCTGCATGTGACCAAGGATCGTTGCACGTGTCTCGATACCTGTTGCAGCCTCGATACGCTTCGCCATAGCCTCTGAATGGCCGATACCCTCAGCATTTACGATGATATGGTGTTTCTTGCCTTTCTTACGGCTCTCTACGATATTGTCAATAAGCTTCTGCTCATCGTAATCATATTTCTCCGGGATCAGGATATCCTCAGCACCGTTTGCGATACCGCACCATACTGCAAGGTATCCGGCGTTACGTCCCATAACCTCGATGATACTGCATCTCTCATGGGATGTGGATGTATCACGTACCTTGTCAATAGCTTCCATAGCTGTATTTACAGCAGTATCGAAACCGATGGTGTACTCGGTACATGCGATATCAAGGTCAATAGTTCCCGGCAGGCCAATGGTATTGATTCCAAGGTTCGCAAGCTTCTGAGCACCTGCGAAGGATCCGTCTCCACCGATAACAACAAGGCCGTCGATTCCATGCTTTCTGCAGATCTCTGCAGCCTGCTGCTGTCCTTCCTCTGTTCTCATCTCTGCACATCTGGCAGTATAAAGAATTGTTCCGCCTCGCTCAATCGTATCGGAAACGTCCTTTGCTGTCATATCTCTGATCTCTTCATTTAAGAGACCGCTGTATCCTTTATAGATTCCCTTTACGTTCAGTCCGCTGCTTAATCCTCTTCTGACAACAGCACGGATTGCAGCATTCATTCCAGGTGCGTCACCGCCACTGGTCAAAACGCCGATCGTTTTGATTTTGTTCTCTGCCATATTGTTATCCTCCATCTTATGAAACAACCTATTGTAATACACATATTCGGGTATAGTTTATAGCATTTTTATAAGTTTTTCAATACTCTCTCCACAATTTTAACATTGGAACTTCCATATTTTTTACACATGCGCTCCAGCCAGGAATCCTCGATATGGACCTGATAAGCAGGGGGAAGCTTCTTCATTGCCTTGACATCTTTGAGATAAATAACCACCGTGCTGTTTCCTCTGGATTCCATCAGATCATCTACCAGACCGGTCTCGGCTTTTGTGTACTCTTCCCGGCTTTCAAACTGGAGCCACAGTTCTCTTGGCATATCATCAAAAAGACGGACCTTTTCCAGGATCAGCTTGCTGGCTTTGTCGTCTTCTGCGGATACTCTTCCCTGAATAAAGAGCCGGGCATCTTCATTCAGGAACATCTGGCATTTTTCGTAATCACGTGGAAATACCACAACCTCCACGGTGCCTACCAGATCTTCCACTGTAAGGAACGCCATTACCTTATTATTCTTTGTATATTTTATGTTTTTATCCGTGATCATTCCACCCACGATCACTTTCTGATTATCGTAAACCTCCGGTATCCCTGTTTCATCATCCGGCTGAAAATCAGAAGTTTTTGCAGAGATCATTTTTTCCATCATATTCCGGTAACGCTCCAGCGGATGACCGCTGAGATAGATGCCGAGAACTTCCTTCTCAAAGGTCAGTATCGTCTCCTTCGGATATTCTGCTGCCTGCGGCATACGGATCTCAAATTCCTTTTTATCTTCTTCAGGCGCAATATCAAAAAGACTCAGCTGTCCCGCCATGGTATGCTTCTTATCCTGGTTGATACTGTCTATGATCTGCGTATAAACCGTCATTTTCTGATTCCGGTTTCCCTCCAGGCAGTCCAGCGCTCCGGCCTTGATCAGATTTTCCACAACTCTCTTGTTGATCTGGTCGATATTTCGCTCAATAAATGTTTTCAGGGAGGTATATTCTCCGTGCTCCTCACGCTCCCGCACAATCCCCTCGATTACCGGACGGCCGATACTCTTGATGGCAGAAAGTGCATAACGAATGGAACCATTGTCAACAGAAAAGCCATAAACACCATGATTGATATCCGGCGGAAGGATCCGGATCCCCATCTGGCGGCATACAGAAATATACTCGGCAACCTTGTTCGGCATTTCCACAACGGATGTCATCAGTGCAGCCATAAATTCTACCGGATAGTAATATTTGAGATATGCCGTCTGGTAGGAAACCACTGCATAAGCGGCAGCGTGAGACTTATTGAAGGCATACTTTGCAAAATCTGTCATCTCATCGTAGATCTTGTTTGCGATCTCCTCGGAAATACCGTTGGCGATACATCCCGGTACTCCCTCTTCCACGTTTCCGTAAACGAAATTCTGGCGTTCTTTTGCCATAACAGAAGCTTTTTTCTTGGACATGGCACGGCGCACCAGGTCACTTCGTCCAAGGGTGTAGCCTGCAAGCTCACGGACGATCTGCATAACCTGCTCCTGGTATACGATACAGCCATAGGTTGGCTTCAGGATCGGCTCCATCTGCAGACAGTCATAACGGATGGTATCCGGACGGTTTTTTCCACGGATGTACTGCGGAATGAAATCCATGGGACCCGGACGATAAAGCGAAATTCCCGCGATCACGTCCTCAAGGCTCTGAGGCTTCAGCTCCTTCATGAAGCTTTTCATTCCGGCACTCTCCAGCTGGAACACACCGTCAGTACGTCCTGTTCCGAGAGAATCCAGTACCTTTTTGTCGTTGTAGTCGATCTTTTGCATATCCAGAAGCATACCGGTACTTTTTTCCACCATTTTCACAGCATTCTGGATAACCGTCAGGGTACGGAGACCCAGGAAATCCATTTTCAGAAGTCCCAGCTCTTCCAGTGTTGTCATGGTAAACTGCGTGACAATGGAACCATCCTGTGCTCTGGAAAGGGGTACGTATTCCGATACATCCTTCTGGCTGATCACAACACCTGCCGCATGCATGGAGGTATGCCTCGGAAGCCCCTCCAGACGTTTTGCCAGATCGATCAGACGATGGATATCGTCCTGTTCCTCGTAAGCCTTGCGAAACTCCGGATTCATTCCCAGTGCCTTGTCAATGGTGATATTCAGCTCCTGTGGGATCATCTTGGCGATGGTGTCCACCTGGGCATAAGGCATATCCAGAACACGGCCTACATCACGAATGACACCGCGGGCTGCCAGTGTACCGAAGGTAACGATCTGAACCACGCAGTCATCACCATATTTTCTTCTTACATAATCAATAACCTCCTGTCTCCGTTCGAAGCAAAAATCCACATCGATATCCGGCATGGATACTCGCTCCGGATTCAGGAAACGTTCAAAGAGCAGATCATACCGGATCGGGTCCAGCTGGGTGATCCCAAGTGTATAGGCAACCAGGCTTCCTGCGGCAGAGCCTCGTCCCGGACCGACCATGATATCGTTGTCCCTGGCATATTTGATAAAATCCCATACAATGAGAAAGTAATCTACATATCCCATGTTTTTGATCGTAGACAGCTCATAATCCAAGCGCTTTTTCAGCTCCTCTGTTACCGGATGATAACGCTGCTCAAGTCCCTCATGGCAAAGCTTGTTCAGATATTCCCAGGAGGTAAATCCGTCCGGCACATCATATTTCGGCAGCTTGGTCACACCAAATTCAATCTCCACATGACATCTCTCCGCGATCCTGTGCGTATTTTCCAGCGCTTCCAGCGCATATGGAAAAAGCCTCGCCATCTCCTCCGGCGATTTCACATAATACTGGCCACCCTCATAGCGCATTCTGTTCTCATCGCTGAGCTTTTTCTGAGTCTGCAGACAAAGAAGAACATCATGTGGTTCCGCATCCTCTGCCATAGTGTAATGCACATCATTGGTGGCAACCAAATCGATCCCCGTCTCTCTGTGCATACGGAGAAGCTGCTGGTTTACGGTCTGCTGCTCCGGGATCCCATGGTCCTGAAGCTCCAGAAAGAAATTTCCTTTTCCGAAAATATCCTGGTAACGTAATGCCGCGATCTTGGCATCCTCATACATTCCACGTGCAAGATATCTGGCGACCTCTCCTGCCAGGCAGGCGCTTAAGGCAATGATCCCCTCGTGATATTTTTCCAGAAGCTCCAGATCCACACGTGGCTTGTAATAAAATCCTTCCACAAATGCCTTGGATACAATTTTCATCAGGTTGCTGTATCCCTGATTATTCTCAGCCAGCAGGACCAGATGATAATAGCGGTCATCCCCACTTCCCACTTCTCTGTCAAAACGGGAGCCCGGAGCCACATAAACCTCGCATCCGAGGATCGGATTGATCCCGGCTTCTCTTGCAGCCCTGTAAAAATCGATCACACCATACATAACGCCATGATCGGTGATCGCCGCACTGTCCATACCCAGTTCTTTTACTCTGGCTACATACTCTTTGATCTTATTGGAGCCATCCAGAAGGCTGTATTCTGTATGGACATGTAAATGTGTAAACTCCAAATTTATTCTCCTTATCGTAAAAAGCAGGGCTCCGGATCCTCCCCGCTCTGCACTTTTCTCTGAACGTGCCGGAGCGTGTCTGATCCGGAGCCGGTCAACACCTTGTTATTTTTTAATGTAGATCCTCTTGTCACGGATCTCTACTTTTCCTTCCTTCATCAGATGACCGACTGCACGCTTGAATGCGTTCTTGCTGAGGCCAAACTCTCTCTTGATGACTTCCGGTGAGGCATGATCATCAAATGGCAGTACCCCTGCAAATTCCTCGATCACGCTGAATACGCTCTCTGCATCCTCATTGATCTGGATGTAAGCCTTCTGGCGGTCACTGACGTTCATCTTGCCATCCTCCTTCACCTCTGTGACACGAAGATCAAGAATGGCTCCCGGTCTGTACTTGCCTGTTGCCTCCCGTGCCGGGATCAGAGCGGAATATTTATCATCTACCGCAACAAAAACGCCGAAATTCCCACTGATCTCATAGACACGGCCCTTTACCGCATCTCCCGGTACATAGGGAGTTCTGGTGGAAAGATAATGATACACCTTCATGGTTGCACAGAGTCTGCTGCTCTTATCTACATAAAGAGCTACCAGACACTCCTCGCCCTCACGGACCCGGTTGGTCTGCTCATGATACGGAAGAAGAAGATCCTTCTCCAGTCCCCAGTCAAGAAAAGCACCGATCCTGGTGACCTGTTTTACCTTAAGGACTGCGGTCTGTCCTACCTGAAGCATCGGCTCACGGGTGGTTGCGATCAGTCTGTCCTGGGAATCCTTATAGATGAATACTTCGATCTCATCACCTGCTTTGGTTCCTTCCGGTACCTGTTTAGACGGAAGAAGCACCCGCTCATTCTGAGGTGCGTTTCGGTCCTCTCCAAGATATATTCCGAAATCCACGGTTTTTACAACCAGTAATTTCTGTTTTTTACCTAATTCTATCATTCTTACTCCTGTTCCTTAAAACTATATATGATCATTTACTATTTGCTGTCTGTCCTGCATTATAACATAAGAGAATTATTATAGAAAGCACAAAAAAGGCAGCTTCGGAAATTTCTTTCCGTCACTGCCTTTTATTCGCCATTCATGGGGGATCTGCCCCCACATTGGGTCAGTCTGTTATTCTGTAGGTTTCTCAACCGGCATCGGGTTCATCATCTTGATGACAAAAAGTACGATCAGCATCAGCACGATTCCCACCGGAAGAGCGATCCATGCTGTTTTTACAAAGCCTGCAACAATATAAGTTACAAAGGATACTGCCGCAGCCAGGATCGCATACGGAAGCTGTGTGGAAACGTGAGTCACATGATCACACTGTGCTCCTGCGGAAGCCATGATCGTTGTATCGGAGATCGGTGAGCAGTGGTCTCCGCAAACTGCACCTGCCATGCAGGCGGACATGGAAATGATCATCATCTCAGGACTGGATTTCTCAAATACCGCAACAACGATCGGGATCAGGATACCAAAGGTTCCCCAGGAAGTACCTGTAGCAAATGCAAGTCCACATCCAACCAGGAAAATAATGGCCGGAAGGATAACTTCAATACCACCGGCAACAGAACGCATGGCTTCTTCTACGAATACCGCTGCACCAAGTGAGTCTGTCATAGCCTTCAGTGTCCATGCAAAGGTCAGGATCATGATCGCCGGTACCATAGCCTTGAATCCTTCCGGGATGCATCCCATACAGTCTCTGAAATTGACCACACGGCGGATCATATAGAAAATAATGGCAAACACCAGACCAAAAGCACTTCCCATTGCAAGGCCTGTAGAGGCATCACTCTGTGAAAATGCGGTAACAAAATCTGTTCCGCTGAAAAATCCTCCTGTGTAGATCATACTGATGACACAGCAGATAACAAGCACAACGATCGGGATCACAAGATCGATCACCTTTCCTCTCGGATTCGGTGTCTCATCATCCGTTGCATTCTCATACGGTCTTGCAGATGTTGTATAAAGATCTCCGTTCAGAGCATTGATCTCATGTGTTCTCATGGCACCAAACTCGGTTTTCATCAGTACCATGCCAACCATCATTACAATCGTAAGGATCGCGTAAAAGTTATACGGGATGGTTCTTACAAAAATCGCAAGTCCATCCTGTCCCTCTACGAATCCGCTGACTGCAGCAGCCCAGGATGAGATCGGTGCAATGATACATACCGGAGCAGCTGTTGCATCGATCAGGTATGCAAATTTCGCTCTGGATACGTGATGTCTGTCAGTTACCGGACGCATAACGCTTCCTACTGTCAGGCAGTTAAAATAATCGTCAATGAAGATCAGGATTCCAAGGATGATCGCTGCAAGTTCCGCGCCCACACGCGTGTGGATCTTTTTGCTGGCCCATCGTCCGAATGCGGCGGAGCCGCCGGCCTTGTTCATCATACATACCACAGATCCCAGGATAACCAGGAAGATCAGGATACCTACGTTATAGCTGTCAGCAAGAACCTTGATGATTCCTCCCTCAAAAATCTGTGTTACCGTTCCTTCAAATTTAAATCCGGAATAGATCAGTGCTCCTACTACAATTCCCACAAACAGAGAACTGTATACTTCTTTTGTGATCAGTGCAAGGACGATCGCAACAAGAGGTGGAAGCAGTGCCCAGATCGTTGCATACAGAGCAGGCTGGTAAGTCTCCTCCGCATCCGCAGCCAGCACAGTCAGGGGACTTGCCAGTGCGCCCATGAATACCATTGCCATAACAGACAATGCTGTTCCTGCTTTTTTACTCATTTTTCTCCTCCCTTTTCGGGGACAAAAAAACGGAGGCTGTCTCTTCTTAAGAACACCTCCGGTTAAATAATCCTTATTTAACTAATAGCCTGTCAGAAAATCTCCATTCAGCATATTAAATGCAGATCTCCCGAAGTGCTACCGATAGCGCTCCACATCCGTGACAGTACAACGCATATTCTGCGTTATCCCAGCACCCTGTCATCTGGCCTTCCAGAGCACTTCGGCAGATTTTCCTTTCTTTATGAACAGCCTGCCAGGGCCTTCCGTCCATAAATACTGATAAAATCCGCGCCTCTATCTTCTTATCCGTGACCGTTTGCCCTCCGCAGGACTTCCCGGCCATCTTTTTTTCTTTATACTGTAGCAGTTTCCGACATAAATATCAAGTAGTTTACACAGATTCCTGCCATTCAGACCAATATTGTTACTTTTCACTCCGTTTTCAGTAACACGCTTCGCGGAATATTACCAGCGAACTGTAATCCAATATTGCCTTATTTACTGCTCATTCAGCAGCCACTTCACATCCACTCCCAGCACCTTTGCAAACACCCGCAGTTCATAATCTGCCACAAAACGTTCTCCTCCTTCGATCCGGCTGATACTGTCACGCTCCAGCATCACTCCTTCCACCTGCATTTTTGCTGCCAGCGCAGATTGCGACATCCGTTTCATATTCCTCATCTGGCGTATTTTTTCTCCGGAAACGTTCTTTTTTCCCTGATAAGTGTATATTTTCATCCTGCCACCTATTTTAATAAATGTGTTAATGTTCTGCATTTTTCTTGACATTAGCATATATTTCGGCGGCACCTGTGTTAAAGGTCAGCAAATCTGACATTTTCTGCATTTTTCGACAAAAAATGCCGCGGTACTGTTCCGCGGCATTTCCACTCAGGCGGATATTGACGATCCACCATCGGGTTAAACTGTTTTTTCTTCTGATCAGTCTTCCTGTCCTACCTGACCATAATATGCATTTGCACCATGTTTTCTGTAGTAATGCTTATCCTGAAGCTCCTGCGGTGCCGGTTTTACATCCGGATTGATCAGCTCGCAGCGAGATGCCATCTTGGCAACCTCCTCAAGAACAACTGCGTTATGAACTGCCTCATGAGCATCCTTACCCCAGGTAAAAGGTCCGTGGTTCTTACACAGCACAGCCGGTACTGCTTCATAATCTTTGTTTTTGAAATAATCAGCAATAAGAACTCCCGTATTCTTCTCATATGCCTCTTCGATCTCTCTTTTGGTCAGATTACGTACACATGGTACTTCTCCGTAAATGTAATCTGCATGTGTGGTTCCATAACATGGGATCGATCTGCCTGCCTGCGCCCAGCTTGTTGCCCAGGATGAGTGGGTATGTACGATACCGCCGATATTCGGAAACGCTCTGTAAAGAACTGCATGTGTCGGTGTATCAGAGGATGGATTGTATCTTCCTTCTACTTTATTTCCATCAAGATCTACCACTACCATGTCTTCCGGTGTCAGCTTGTCATAATCCACACCACTTGGCTTGATCACAAAAAGTCCCTGCTCCCTGTCGATCCCGCTGACATTTCCCCATGTAAAGGTAACAAGACCATATTTTGGCAGATCCATATTTGCTCTGTAAACTTCTTCTTTTAATTTTTCAAGCATAGCGCGCCCTCCTTTTACGGTATAGTTGTTTCAAAAACGATGTACTAATCTCTACCGCCTATATTTATTTTGTAAACTCAACTACTGCGTAAGGTTCTTTATCCTCCGCGTTGAGAACTACAGCTTCTTTATTTTCTGTCATATATACTTCCGGAATGATAACATTATCCAGTACTGCCTGACGTTTATATTCAGCACGAAGCTGACCAACTTTAAAATCCTCAGGCAGATGATCCGCTGCCATCCGGATATACTGACAGTTGTTCACATGATGATTGGTGTCCAGATGATGCTTCTGTACGGAAAAAGCATTCTGCACTTCCCGTTCCTTCGGAAGCGCGATCTTTCTTGGTGCATAATCCATCTCTATTTTTTCGCCCAGATCATAGGGATCTGTATCTGCCGGTGTCAGCTTTTCCGGAAGACCGGTTTCTGTATTGATAAAGGACCAGTAGGAATTGGCCCATGCCAGCTTCTCACCATCCATTGTCTCAAGAATAAAATTACGCATTCCGATAAATCCACGGAATCCATAAGGAATTGTTGTTACTTTTATATTTTCACCAAGCTTCGGATATCGCTTCACGATCACCTGCCATGCAGAAAGTACCCAGGCTCTTTTCTGTTCCTTTAATACTTCCATGCCGACTCCTGTCTGCTCGGATTCAAAGGTACAGCAATCCTGAAAATAATCCAGAACTCCCGGCAGCGTCAGACATCCATCTTCTCCGATCTCACTGAATCTTACTCGACTCTCAAAACTGTAACTCATTCATGCCTCCTGTCATACTGTCTATACTTTATTGTAACACTTGGCAGGAAGAAACGCACTTGTTTTTTTTGGGGCGCAGCGGATTGCGAATATCTTCTTATTTTTGAGTACAAAAAAAGTACCTCGCAACTGAGGTACTTAAGAAGCAGGGCTACAAGGATTCGAACCTTGAACTGACGGAGTCAGAGTCCGTTGCCTTACCGTTTGGCGATAGCCCTATGTGTTTTGTTTTTCGCTTGCCTTATCGCTTGCGACGGATGTTATTATATAACAGCTTTTTTGAAATTGCAACCCCTTTTTTTAATTTTTTTTATTTTTTTTCAAAATTTCTTAAACTGCTGTTAAAACTCCTTATTATATGCGGGTTTACGAAGCAAAAAAAATTTTACAATCCACTCCTTTGTGTTATAATAAGCCGTATAATAAAAAGAGCGGAAACAACCGTGTATTTCCCTCCGGTCACAATATCCGGAGGCATCCAAAGGAGAACGCTATGCGAGCAAATAACCTTACTCTGCTCACGGACCTCTATGAGCTTACCATGATGCAGGGATATTTCAAAAACCCTACCAACCAGACCGTTGTCTTTGACATGTTCTACCGCAACAATCCGTGCGATGGCGGTTTTGCCATCTGTGCAGGACTGGAGCAGATGATCGAATACATCGAAAATCTCCGTTTCTCAGAAGAAGACATTACCTATCTGAGAAGTCTTGGCATCTTTGAGGATGATTTCCTTGAGTATTTGAGCAACTTCAGATTCACCGGTGATATCTACGCAATTCCGGAGGGAACCGTGATCTTCCCGAGAGAGCCAATGGTCAAGGTTATCGCACCGATCATGGAAGCTCAGCTTGTAGAGACGGCCATCCTGAACATTATGAACCATCAGAGTCTTATTGCCACTAAGGCAGCACGTGTATGCCACGCAGCCAAGGGCGATCCCATCATGGAATTCGGTCTTCGCCGTGCCCAGGGTCCGGACGCCGGGATCTTCGGTGCCAGAGCTGCAGTGATCGGCGGATGTGCCGGTACTTCCAACGTACTGACCGGCCAGATGTTTAACGTTCCGGTTCTCGGAACACATGCTCATTCCTGGATCATGAGTTTCCCGGATGAGTACACAGCCTTTAAGACCTATGCGAGACTTTACCCGAATTCCTGTACTCTTCTGGTTGACACCTACGATGTCCTGAAATCCGGTGTTCCCAATGCGATCCGTGTATTTGAGGAGATGCGTGAGGAAGGTATCCAGCTGAAGAACTATGGAATCCGTATCGACAGCGGTGATCTTGCATATCTTTCCAAAAAAGCTTACAAGATGCTGGCTGCTGCCGGTTTCGATGATGCTACCATTTCCGCATCCAGCGATCTTGATGAATATCTTATCGAAAGCCTGAAGGCCCAGGATGCCAAGATCAATTCCTGGGGCGTCGGAACCAAGCTGATCACAGCCGATAACAATCCGGCATTCGGCGGCGTATACAAGCTTGCCGCTGTAAAGGACGCTGACAGCGATGCCTTCCAGCCGAAGATCAAGCTTTCCGAAAACACAGAAAAGGTTACCAACCCGGGCAACAAGACTGTATACCGTATCTACAGCAAGAAGACCGGCAAGATCAAGGCCGATCTGATCTGCCTTGCAGATGAGAAATTCGATCCGGAAGAAACTATGGTGATCTTCGACCCGGTTGACACCTGGAAAAAGACCAAGGTTCTTGGCGGAACCTACGAACTCCGTGAGCTCCTTGTTCCGGTAATTAAAGATGGTAAGAGCGTTTACAAGTCTCCATCTGTCATGGAACTCCGCGACTACTGCAAACAGGAGCAGAACACACTGTGGGATGAATCCAGACGTTTCGTTAATCCGCAGAAGGTTTATGTAGATCTCTCCCAGTCGCTCTATGACATGAAGAAGGCTCTCCTGGAAGAAATGAGTGAAAAAGAGCTCTGATAAACAGAAATAAGCATTCATAAACCCTCCTTTCTTATCATAAGCTTATGGATAAGGAAAGGAGGGTTTTTATTGCACAGAGAATTTTATACCCGGCTGATCAGTAGGGAGCATCCTCTGCCGGAAGCCTTTGTGCCGGAACATCTTATCGATATCGGACTTCCATTTGAAGCAGCACCGGGAGATCCGAAGCGGCTTCTGGAGTATCAGGCTGCAAAAGCGGCTTCTCAGCTTTTCCATGCCTGTCACAGATGCGGTCTGAACCTGTGGGCAGTTTCCGGATATCGTTCCTACCAGCGACAGAAGGAGCTCTTTACGGAAAGCCCTTTTGTTGCCAGGCCAGGTACGAGCGAGCATCAGAGCGGACTTGCTCTGGATGTCTCCTGTCCTTCCATCCATATGGAGCTCTCCGAAAGGTTTTCCGCAACAGGAGAAGGCCGCTGGCTGAAAAAGAACGCTCCGCTCTATGGTTTCATCCTCCGGTATCCCAAAAACAGAGAGGAGATCACCGGCTTCCCTTACGAGCCCTGGCACATCCGCTATGTGACCAAACCTCTGGCTTCCTGGCTCACCATCACAAATCTGACTCTGGAAGAATACCACAGTTTTCCTTCCCGGTGCCCGCACCCTCCCTGATCTGCTGCCTCCTGGCATCTGCATCTGATGTTTATATCTTGATCTTCACACATTTTTCTGTACATCTGATGCACGTTTACTGCTCCATCTGTCTGCCAAGAAAACCGGCTGCTGTGCGGACAAGTGCACGCTCCGTGTCACCCATTTCCGCTTTTTCGCTTCTGGACAGAAGGATCACGGCCCCGATCGCATCGCTGGCACACAGAACAGGCTGTATCATTTTTCGTTCAAAAGAATCACTGTCATCGACAATGATCGGGATATTTTCCCTGCTGCTCCGACTGATCAGTCTGCATTCTCTGCCGGCAATGACTGCATCCAGCTCAGAACTGATCTCTTTTCCTTCCAGTTCCCGGCTTCCGCTGCCACATGCCGCCACCACCTGATCACGATCCGTGATACATGCCGTCAGTCCGGTGGTCTGTACCAGCGCTTCCGCATATTCCACAGCAAACGAATTCAATTCTCCAATAGGCGAATATTTTTTCAGGATGATCTGTCCTTCTCTGTCTGTAAAAATCTCCAGTGGCGTTCCTTCCTTGATCCGCAGTGTCTTTCGTATCTCTTTTGGAATCACAACCCTGCCCAGATCATCGATCCTGCGAACAATTCCCGTTGCTTTCATCTTCCTGAATTCCTCCTGTATTTTCTGTTCATTGTACGTCAATGTTATGTCAACCATTTGTTTTTCATATGGTTATTATGCGAAAAACTGGGAGAAATATGCATAAAAATCTCTTATTTATCTGTCGCTGCAGGAGCCGCATTGTCGTATGCCTGCTGCAGAAATACTTCCTGAGAATTAAGCGGAGCATTATCGGATGGTTCGATCTTATAATTTCCCTTATTGTTCATGATCCTTGCTTTTCGATTATCACTGAGCATTGTCACAAACATTTCCTGGATCTGCATACGGATATCCGGATCCTCGATAGGCGCCGCAACTTCTACACGACGAAGAGTATTTCTTGTCATAAAGTCTGCAGAGGAAATATAGATCCTTGCTCTCTCCTGTGTTCCGAAAATATAAATACGGGAATGCTCCAGAAAACGTCCTACAATACTGATAATGTGGATATTTTCTGTCTGCCCCTTCACTCCCGGGATCAGACAGCAGATACCACGGATCACCATATCAATGTGTACTCCTGCACAGGATGCTTCTACAAGCTTGTTCATAATACGTTTATCTGTCAGAGAATTCATTTTCAGACCGATATATGCCTGTTCTCCGGCCTTCGCATGCTTGATCTCCTCATCGATCATGGCAAGCACTTTGTTCTGAAGACATCTTGGTGCCACAAGAAGATGCTCCATATCTTCAACGGTTTCTCCCATTGCCAGTGCCTGGAATACTCTGGCCGCTTCCGTTCCGATCTTCGGATCCGCAGTCATAAGAGAAAGGTCTGTATACAGACGGGCTGTTTTTTCATTATAGTTTCCTGTTCCGATCTGTGTATAATATTCCACATTTCCGTCTTTTTTCTTCATGATCTGGCAAAGCTTGGAGTGTACCTTATAGCCGTCCAGACCGTAGATCACATGACAGCCCGCATCCTCCAGAAGCCGTGACCATCCGATATTGTTCTCCTCATCAAAACGTGCCTTCAGCTCCACCAGAACGAAAACTTCCTTTCCGTTTTCTGCTGCTTCGATCAGAGCCTCCACAACCTTACTCTGTTTTGCCACACGGTAAAGTGTCATCTTAATGGAAACTACATCCTCATCATTGGCAGCCTCATGGAGCATTGTAAGAAACGGCTTGATGCTTTCATATGGATAGGAAAGAAAACGGTCCTTTTTTGCGATCTGGTCAAGAATCGGTTCGTGGCTGTTAAACAGAGGAGATTTCTGAGGAATTCTTTTTTCATAAAAAAGCTCTGTTCTTTTTCTCAGGCCGTCCTGGATCTGGAATACAAAAGAAAGATCCAGCGGTATATCTCCCCGGAACACATAATTCTTGTCCACTTCCAGATACTCGCAAAGTGTTTCAACAACATCTCCGTCCATTTCTCTTGACAGCTCCAGACGGATCGGCGCCAGTTTCTTTCTTGCCTTGATCAGCTCTACCATAAACTCACGGTAATCCAGATCTTCATCATAAAGAGCATCTGCGTCAATATCCGCATTTCTGGTGATACGAAGCAGGGATTTTGCCTTGATGTGATAGCCCTTGAAGATTTTTGAAACAAAGTGAAGGATCAGCTCTTCAGACAGCATGTAGGTACCGGTTTTTCCCGGAACCGGGATCAGACGCTGGATACCTGCACTGCTGCACGGAATGATACCCAGCTTTTCTTTTCCTTTTTTTGTTTCCAGAACTACTACCGCATAGATCTCCTTATTCCGGAGAAATGGAAACGGCTGTCTTTTTCCGACGATAGACGGAGAAATAACCGGAGCAACCTCTGCTTCAAAATAGCGTTCCAGATAATTGCGATCCTCTTTTTCGATCTTATGGAAATTCAGCATATGTATGCCATATTGTTCCAGATTTTCCATGATTTCTTCATAAACCACATCTCTTTTCCGGTTCAGCTTTTTTGTTCTGGCAAGAATCGCGTCCAGCTGTTCCTCCGGCGTCATATTGGTTTTATTTTCACGGATATCCTTTGCCAGAAGCATCTGATCCACCAGAGATCCCACACGTACCATATAAAATTCATCCAGGTTGCTCTGATAGATAGACGCAAATGTGAGGCGTTCACACAGCGGATTTTCCGGATTCTCAGCCTCCTCAAGTACCCTTTCATTAAACTTCAGCCAGGATAATTCCCTGTTCATGTATATTGTATCTGCCATTTTTTCCTCCTGCGTCGCCATGTATTTTTCTTTTTCGGCCGACTTTGTCTGTATTTATCCGTATCATATCAAGCAGGCATCCAGATTTTGCCTGACTGCAGGTTCATGAATGCCTTTGCTTCACGGTTTGCATACAAGTATACTGATCGAATGTTTATTCAATAACAAGACTTTGTAAAATCCTGATAAAATTTTTTTTGAAATTAGGGGTTGCATTTTTGAATAATAGTGGTATAGTATTCATATACTTGATATGTAGTTTTGAATACTACATGTTATTTTATCAATTTCTACATTGCTATATCGTGAAACGTCACTATGATCCATCATTGATGAACTGATCATGAAGTTGTCCATATGATATAAACAGCAGTTTTTTTGCAGGAGGTGTTTTTATATGAAATTTAAATTAAAAGATCCGGGAAGTGCCATAACCCACGGAATCGGCATGCTTCTTGCCGTGGCCGGAGCCACTCCGCTGATCGTGAAGGCGGCCAGAAGCGCAGACATTCTCCATGTTTTTGCAGTAAGTGTTTTTATCCTTACCATGATCCTTCTTTACCTGGCAAGCACACTTTACCATTCCGTAAACTCTACAGTCAAGGTGAACCGCCGTCTGAAAAAAATGGATCACATGATGATCTTTGTGATGATCGCCGGCAGCTACACTCCTGTATGCCTGATCGTTCTCCACGGACGCACCGGCTATATCCTCTGTGCCCTCGTATGGACCGTTGCCATCATCGGAATGATCCTCAAGGGCTGCTGGATCAACTGCCCGAAATGGCTTTCCTCTGTGATCTACATTGGAATGGGCTGGCTGTGTGTACTTGCTTTTGTTCCGATCTTCCACAATCTGCCCCGCGCAGGCTTCGGATGGCTCCTTGCCGGCGGTATCATCTATACCATCGGCGGTGTGATCTATGCTTTGAAGCTTCCGATCTTCAATGCGAAGCATAAGAATTTCGGTTCCCACGAAGTATTTCATGTTTTTGTGATGCTGGGAAGTGTGTGCCATTTTGTTGTAATGTATTTCTTCGTAGCCGGTATGGCAATCCACTGAGTTACTCTGTAGTCAGATGGATAAAAGCCTCCTCGAATATCTGCAAAACTTAAAGCCCCGGAATACGGGCAGACCTCAGGAAGTTGAAGTTATGACTTCTCTGAAGTTGCCTCGTGTTCCGGGGCTTCTTATTATACCTGATCCGGCCTGTGATCCCGATGATCTCAGCCGATGGTCAGTGTGGAAAGGCCACTGCAGTTAAAATATGCAAATGCACCTATAGTCTGAACGCTGTCCGCAATGTCAAGCTTTACAAGATTTTCGCAGTCTGCAAATGCATAAGGTCCGATGCTGGTAACGCCTTCCTCGATCCGGACCTCTGTTATCTGGTCGCGGTATCCATTCCAGGGGACTTCTTCCTCATTTTGCCATTCATTCATAGCTCCCTGTCCTGTGATCTCGAGAACTCCGTTTTCATCAAGGCTCCAGGATACGGTATTCTCCTCCGCTCCGCAAAAACCACTCTTTTCTCCTGCCGGATCGATTTCTGTTTCCATATCTTCCGATGCTGCGCTCTCCTCAAATGCTGCTTCCGGCTGATCTTCCTGATCATCCGGGAGCATTTCCTGCGGAATGTCCGCTTCTTCATTTTCCGGAAGCTCTATTTCTTCCGGTATTTCCGATGTATCTTGTGTCTCCGGATTATCCGGTGCCTCTGAAACGTCCGCTGTTTCCGTATCATCCGGTACTGCCGGTTCCTCTGACATGTCTGGTGTCTCTGAGATCTCAGATTTATTTTCCGGTTCTGCTTCGGAAATTTCTGCTGCATCCATTGCCGGAGCTTCTCCTGTTTCAATCCCTGTAATGGATTCTGCCGACAGATCCGTCACAGTATCCGATACAGCTTCTGCTGACTCCTCCGCACTGAATGTATCCGCCGCAAAAACACTTTCCATCCATATCCCGCAGGTCAGCATACTGACTGCTGTAAGCCCTGCAAGTATTTTTTTATTTATCCTCATTTCCATGCCTCTACTTTCTGATCCTTACTGCTTTTACCTTGCTCCAGGAAGAATAGTATTTCTTTGTTCCTGATTTTTTGTATGTGCGGATCCTTACATAATACGTTTTGTTTTTCTGAAGCTTTGTCAGCGTGTATTTCGTTTTGGATACTCCGGCCACTGTTTTTTTGCTGCCGGATCTGAAATTTTTGTTTACGGAATACTGGATCTCATATCCGGTCACGTATCGGTTTTTCTTCCATGTGATCTGCGCTTTTCTGCCGGACAGGTTCTTTGCTGTCGTCAGGGTGGTTCCTGCCGGATTCACTGTGACTGTAATACTCTTTGTGGCGGCATTATATCCTGCTGTGGCAGAAGAACGGATCGTGATCCTTGCACTGCCGGTGAATTTTGCCGCAATGGTGATCCTTCCTTGTTTGTCTACTTTTACAGATTTACTGCTGGAAGAATATTTCAGCTGAGCTTTTCCGGAAGCTTTTGCATTGATGCTGATCTTTCTGGCTTTTGCATACCAGGTCCGCCGGATATTGGATGCTTTGATGGTATTGCTGCGTTTCGTTACTTTGATGGTGCAGAATGTGGAACCGGAGGTATAATTGGTTCCCTTTGCAGCGTATGCCATGATCGCCGCGGTTCCTCCGCCTTTGATGGTTACTTTACCGGTGGATGGATCGACAGCTGCAACTTTCGGGTTGCTGGAACTGTAGGTTATGGTTCCATCTGTTGTTTTTTCAGACAGCACACAGAGGAATGGTTTTGTGCCGTATTTTACAGTTATTGTTTTTTTGTCAAATTTCAGGCTCGGCTCTGTCTGTTCGATGAGGAATCCTGCTTTATAGGTTCCGCTGTAATTTCCGGCTCCTGTGATCTCCAGTTCTGCATTTCCCGCATTGGTGTTATTGCTGCATTTTACGGTGTAATCTGTATTTTTCTGCAGTGTATAGTTTCCATCCATGATGATCATTTCCGGTGTTTTTTCGGTTCCGTCATAGGTGTATTTCTGCTCTGCGATCCTGATATCGCACAGTGCAAGGCTTCGTTTTGCCGGACTGCCTGTTTTTGGATCCCATGGTACCCAGGTAATATTTCCACCGTAATCCCGAAGGATATCCAGGGACCAGGTTTTGTCTGTGTATGGATAGTATACAGTTGCAGTTACATTTTTGAAGATGTTATTTCCGAGTTTCGGACTGTTGCCGTAGAAATAGATATTCTGCAGATTTTTGCTGTCTGCAAATGCGTTGTCACCTATTTCTGTTACGTTTTCTTTGATATTCAGATTCACCAGATTTGTACAGTTGCTGAATGCGCCCGGTTCGATCACAGTTGCATTTTCCGGAAGTGATTTTCGGATCTCAAAGGTTATTGTGGCTGTTCCTGTATAATCGCTGTCGGTTTTGGCGATCGCAGTGATCTTTGCTGTTCCTGGATTTACATTATCTGCGAAATATACCTGGTAGTCTTTTCCTTCTGTCAGTGTTTTTTCGTTGTAAGTGATGGTTACTGTCGGTGTTTTTTCGGTTCCATCATATACATAGGTCTGTTCTGACAACTGAATGCTGCAGGCTGACAGATCGATCTTCGCTTTTTCCAGTATCGGAAGCTGTCTGTATTCTTTGTGTGATGCATTTCTCCTGCAAACTCTTTCTGCCTGTCCCGGTTCTGTATAAGTTGCAGCCTTTATTGTTTTCCACTCTCCGTAATCATGGCCTAACGCTGCTACTGTGGTCTGGGCCTTGAGTACAGTTCCGCATACGCTGCAATGGCTTCCTTCCGTCTTTCCGGTTGTCTCGCAGGTGGCTGCTACCGCGGCGTCTTTTACTACCTTGTGGCCTGTGGCTACTATGGTTTCTGTGCGTGTTTTCTTGCAGCGGGTACAGGTGTAAGTCTTCGTTCCGGCTGCGGTGCAGGTTGCTGCTTTTGTTATCTTTCCGCCGTCCCAGCTGTGGCCTAACGCTGCCACTGTAGTCTGCGCTTTGAGTACTGTGTTGCAGACGCTGCAGTGACTTCCTTCTGTTTTTCCTGCTGTCTCACAGGTGGCTGCTACCGCTGCGTCTTTTACTGCCTTGTGGCCGGTGGCTGCGATTGTTTCTGTTCGTGTTTTCTTGCAGCGGGTACAGGTGTAGGTCTTTGTTCCGGTTGCGGTACAGGTGGCTGCCTTTGTTACCTTTCCATTGTCCCAGCTGTGGCCTAACGCTGCTGTTGTGGTCTGAGCCTTGAGTACAGTTCCGCAGACGCTGCAATGGCTTCCTTCCGTCTTTCCGGTTGTCTCGCAGGTGGCTGCTACTGCTGCGTCTTTTACTGCCTTGTGGCCGGTGGCTGCGATTGTCTCTGTTCGTGTCTTTTTGCAGCGGGTACAGGTGTAGGTCTTTGTTCCGGCTGCGGTGCAGGTTGCTGCCTTTGTTATCTTTCCGCCGTCCCAGCTGTGGCCTAATGCTGCCACTGTGGCCTGAGCCTTTATTACCGTATTGCAGACGCTGCAATGACTTCCTTCTGTCTTTCCGGTTGTCTCGCAGGTGGCTGCTACTGCTGCATCTTTCACTGCCTTGTGACCTGTGGCTGCGATTGTTTCTGTTCGTGTTTTCTTGCAGCGGGTACAGGTGTAGGTCTTTGTTCCGGCTGCGGTACAGGTCACTGCCTTTGTTACTTTTCCATTGTCCCAACTGTGGCCTAATGCTGCCACTGTGGTCTGAGCCTTGAGTACAGTTCCGCAGACACTGCAGTGGCTTCCTTCTGTCTTTCCGGTTGTCTCGCAAGTGGCTGCTACGGCTGCATCCTTTACTGCTTTATGACCTGTAGCTGCGATTGTTTCTGTTCGTGTTTTCTTGCACCGAGTACAGGTGTAGGTCTTCGTTCCGGCTGCGGTACAGGTTGCTGCTTTTGTTATCTTTCCGCCGTCCCAGCTGTGACCTAACGCTGCCACTGTGGTCTGGGCTTTGAGTACAGTTCCGCATACGCTACAGTGGCTTCCTTCTGTTTTTCCGGTTGTCTCACAGGTGGCTGCTACCGCTGTGTCTTTTACTACCTTGTGGCCTGTGGCTGCGATCGTTTCTGTGCGTGTTTTCTTGCACCGAGTGCAGGTGTAGGTCTTCGTTCCAGCGGCGGTACAGGTGGCTGCTTTTGCCACTTTTCCGCCGTCCCAGCTGTGACCTAATGCTGCTACTGTAGTCTGAGCTTTGATCACTGTGTTGCAGACACTACAGTGACTTCCTTCTGTCTTTCCGGTTGTTTCGCAGGTGGCCGCTACTGCTGCATCTTTCACTTCTTTGTGGCCGGTTGCCGCGATTGTTTCTGTTCGGGTCTTCTTACATCGGCTGCAGGTGTAAGTTTTTGTTCCGGTTGCAGTGCAGGTCGCTGCCTTTGTCACTTTTCCGCTGTCCCAGTTGTGACCTAATGCCGCCACTGTAGTCTGAGCCTTTATTACTGTATTGCAGACGCTGCAATGGCTTCCTTCTGTCTTTCCTGCGGTCTCACAGGTAGCTGCTACCGCTGCGTCTTTCACTGCTTTGTGGCCTTCCTTAACAACAGTTCTTGTGCCGAGTTTCTTTAAAGTGCCGCCGCTTCCGGTGCCTGAATTATCAACATACATCACCCAGATTTCCAGAGTATTATTTCCTTCCTTCAAGCTACTTCCAGAAATCTTCACTTCATATGCCCTGGCATTCGGGATTGTCTGTGTAGTGGCATTCGCGGATGTAGTATAACTGATTCCATTTACCACATATTTAAAAAGTGAAATCTCTTTTGAACTGTCTCCGGCCCATCCTTTAAAGATAACCTCCTCACTGTCCTTACAGCTGATCTTCGTATTATCAGCCGGTGAAAGAATCTCGTCACCAGACTGTACTTCCTCCGAAGTATCATCATAAAATTCCACACTTACCGTATAAGACTTCTTTGTAACCCCATCCGGCGCTGTAAGCGTATATACAACCGGGCTGGTAAAATCATGCGTCGAACCATTCCAGAAGTCTGAAGAAAGTCCAGTTCCCATACCTGAGCCATAATCAATCGAAGGCTTCAATTTTGTAACATTCGTCCCCTTCGGCACCCGAAGAACGATCGTATCCTCACCGATCGCACCGATAACATCCTGCTTCAGTCCAGGATTTTCCACCTTCTTAAGCACAAAACTGTAAAATGCAGCCTGATCAGAAGGAACCACATGGATCGTCACAGTCACCTGAATACTCTCCTGTGTCTCTGTATCGCTGATCTTATACTGTGAACTGTAATCTCCGGCTGACGCCGTAACAACACCCGTATAGCCAAAAGCATTATATTTTTCTCCGGGCAGATTCGTGCGTGTCAATCCTGCCGGCAGCTTTTCCTCAATTACTGTAGTCGCATACGTTCCACTTCCACCAGTCACATTATCTGTGCACGGATACTGCACCGCACTTTTTCCTGCACTGACATACAAATCCAGTGCCGGTACAGTCAGCGGACTCCGCACCGTGATCGTCGATGACGCCACAACTACCGAGCCATACTCTGACGGCAGTTTATCCGTCGCATAAAATACGATCGTACTTCCACTGTCATCACTTTCCAGAACCTTATCTGCTGCAACTGTTGTAAAAGATCCATTCTTTCCAAAAGCAACATGAACACCATATTTCTCCAGCTCATCCGCTTTAAATATCGGGGTCTGCGTCCCATCATTATATGTGATCTGCAGTTTTACACCGGACAGATCCAGCGTATTCCCAACTATAAACTGAGTTTTTGCCGGTGCTGCAAGCACGGAAAGCTTCGTTGCTTTTCTGGCTGTTACCGTAATACTTACCGGAATTTCTTTTCCAAAATAATTAAATACCACGGATGTATCCGCAGACTTCAGCGGACCTGTTTTATCATAGGAAAAGCCACTGTAAATATATACATAACGTCCACCTATTGTAGCAAAAAAGCTGGCGCCTGAAGGATCAAACTTCTGGTTTTCACTGTATGTCGTCTTCGGACGCCCGGAAAGCACAATACTTGTAATATCACTGGCAGATGGTTTTTCGACTGTCATAGACCAGCTGATCTGTTTTCCCTTATAATTGATCGTCAGTTCCCTTGTCCCCGTTTCCGAATTTTCAAATCCGGCGATCATATCCTTCGTGATCGTTACTGATGTAGAATTATTAACAATAAGCCTTCCCCAGTACGCCGGAACTTCTCCCACGTAACATTTTGTCGGTACACCGGAAACAGAAAGCGATCTGATCGCCGATGCATCTGCACGTTCCGGCAGTCCATCCTTGGAAATCTGCCAGTCTCCGTCAAAGCTCCAGCCTTTATATGAGTTCGGATCCTTCATCTGCTCTGCTGTAAGAACACCGCCTGTTGTAAGCGTCTGTTCCGTGTTTGTCCCGATGAGCGCTCCCTGGCCGTTTTTACCATAACAGTCCGAAACATGTCCATTCAGACCGATAGCAGAATTGAGTACATTTGCATTTACCTGTGCACAGATCTGACCTGTAACTGCTGTTCCGCCAGTCACGCGAAGCGTACCTGTAAAAGCACACTGTTTCACATATCCGCCCATGTTTCCAAACTGTTCGATCCGGCCGGCAATACCTCCAAGGTAAACCTGATAAGAATTTCCGTTAGCCTGTGTGACAGAAAGATTTCCTCCTGCAACACATTTTTCAATAGTACCAATGTTTACTCCTGCGATACCACCAACATAGCTGTCTGTAGCTGTCATGGATATGGAAATATTTACTCCGGACGAACAGCCGCTGATAGTACCGGCCACCTCATTCTCTCCGACAATCCCGCCAAAAGCCGGATGGCTCATGGAACTGGTAGATCCCATATGTCCTGTTACCGTTCCGGTTACCCTGCAATCCTGGATCTTACCGGTATTATACTGTGCCACAACACCATGGATATCATGACTGTCATAATCAAAATCCGCAACAATATTCAGATCCTTTATCGTTCCTGCATTCTGCTGGATCAGAGGCTTTTGGAGACCGGTTATTGTGAAACCGGCTCCGTCCAGCGTTCCGCTAAAATACGATGCCGAAAAATTTGTCCTTCCGTCTGTACTGATATTTTTTGTCAGACGATAGTATGCTCCCTGGTTCGCCTGGATTAGATTAAGATCATCGATCGAAGATATCTTATATGGATTTGCAGACGTACCATCTCCCTCTGCCGGTGCAAGGGAAGAGCTTCTGCTTCCAATGATACGATAAACAATCCCTGCGGAGCCATCCGTCGGAACGGTAAACTTACCGTTCGACAGCTTCACCAGGATTGCCGATGCTGCCGGCAATGTATGGTTTTCATTGCTATCTCCTGCATAAACCGGGAATGTCGCTGCCTTTGCCGCAGCAATGGTATCCCCGTAAAAGCTGTATTTACCGGAGCTCTCACCGGCTGCAACTGCCGTATAAAAATCTGCCATAAGCTCCTTAAAAGAAACTCCGGTTACTTTCTCCAGATATTGCTCACAGCTGAGAGAAGAAGCATCGATCGTATAAAACTTTGGAAGCACCTTCATAGGCTGATAGCTTCCTGCCATCCGGTCGATAACATATCTTACAAAAAGATACGGCATTCCATAGTCCTGTGCATTGTCATCCCGGTAATTCTCGTAGATCAGCGAAGCCCCTGAACGGATGGCCGTATTACTTCCAATACCATTCAGCCAGCCGCTGCTGTCCGTTCCTCCCCAGAGATAGTCCATGACAGCCACTGCAAGACCCTCATTCAGCCACGAATATCTGCCGGTACTCATAAATCCGGTTTTCAGCCAGAGGATTGCATGCTGTCCCTCATGAACAAGAAGGCCATTTCGCTTTGACATCTCCCCCGAAACATAAGAGGATGCTGACGGTGTGTTGATATGGATCGCTGTGATCCCTTCATCATACATATACATACCGCTGGCGCTACTTAAAGACTCCAGCAGGATCGACAGCTTGCCTGAGCCATCCTGTGCCGGAAAATCACCTGCGCAAAGCTGGTTAAGGATACGGTAAGGCTGACCATCGTAGACAGCTGCCATATCCGCAGCGATCAGAGCTGTTTTCCCTGCGGTATCGTAATCTGCCTTCAGGGTCTCATCCATCCACACATAGCAGTGTTCCCCAACTCCGATGCAGACATATGTTTTTCCATATGTATCATGGCCGTTAGTTCTATAGATGTACTTTTTTTCACCTACCTGATAGGTGGTCGCCGCAGCCTGTACAGCAGTCAGCATCGGTTGGTCATCCTGCATGTATGCCTGCAGCTGATCATCCTCCAAACTCTGTACCTGCCCCACATCTGCTGCCTCTCCCGCAGTTTCCTCTGTTGCCGCCTGCGCCGATGCATTGCTTCCACCCTGCACGACTGCATAATCTTCTGCTTCAGAGTCCGCCGCCTGTGCCGATGTCCCGTCAAACTGCAAGGTTCCCGTATTTCCGGGATTTGTGGTATCTGTGTTAATGATAACTGCATATTCCCCGGAAAATGTTTCTCCTGGCTTACCCTCCTGAACTGCTGCAAAAACCTCTGTTCCACAAAATAACCCCAGAAACAGAAAACAGCACATAAGCCGGAGACAGAAATCTTTTGTCTTTTTCATCCTCTTTCCTTTCCTCTTCTCAGCTGACTGAGTTCTTTGATTTTTGTGTTTATTCTACCATATTCACAATATTCGCACAATTCCAAATATTTGATTTTTATTATCATAAAGCGTCTTTTTCTGCCTCCGTTGCAGCTGTTCGCCTGCCGTGTATACAAAAAAAAGCGAAAAGCTCTGGTATTGGTATCGTACAGAACTTTTCGCTCTTTTTGAGCTACTCTATAAACTTTTTAGCTTATCTGATTTTTATCCGGAATTATTCATGAGCATATAAAGATGCTCAACGCCACTACAAATCCTTGAACCAGTTCACATAAAACCAATCGATCGATTCACAAAAATGGGTAAACTATCCCCCCTAAAATCCGATTGAGTTATCTTGAACTGTCAAGGTACGTTAATAGTTGCTATTCTAACTGTACAGTCAGCTGATGGATATTCTCCAGCGTTCTGTAGAACTCCTTTTTATAAGGACAGCTACTGCATAGTTTGAATGTGATATATCTTGCTGAACAGACTGCTCTTGCAACAATCTTTATCAGCTTTAAACGAATGGTATCTACCTGTTGTTTTCGCATATTTGCGGGGAGTACCAATCGCCTAAATCAATTGAATAAGTTGTAGGCAAGCATGTGAAGTCTCATGCGGTTGGCATTTACTACTTTGGAATGACTGTTGACAGCAACAAAGTCAAATCCACTTTTGCCCTCTTTTATGAAATTTTCCATCTTGCCACGCCCACAATAAAACTGGATGATATGATAAGGTTCCATATCCATGTTTGCAACAATAAAGGTATACATATGTGTCAACTGACCGTAAGTAAGAACATAAAGTTCTTGAATACATATCTGGAAAGAGAGGTGCGATGGCAAAAAAGGATATTCCTTTAATCAACTACTTTAAAGATAAAACGCGGAAATGCAAAGAGGAAAGGCATTTGGCATGGAACAGATAGAAAATTTGTATAAGAAACTCTATTATGATAATCGTCTGGACCATATGAAAAGAGCACTTGAGGATAAGGATTACCGTAGACAATTGATAGAAGAGTATGGTTTGCAAGTAGAACCAGAACCGTGCAGATTTTTCAAACAGTAATTTTAATACACTTTCCAGAAGAAGAGCAGCGCTAGCTGTTTCCTTTTCTCTTTTTTTCAGCATAAAAAATGGGATTAACTGCTAATTATGCACGCAAGTATATATGTTTATGTTGAGGGCGAAAATGAATGGAAATAATATGTGGTAAACTAAAAGAAAATATTATATGGGAGGATTTGCTATGGAAAATTTGAAAAGAATGATAAAAAAGGTAATGATATTTTTATTGGTTTTTACGTTATGTGTTCCGCTGATGGAGCTTAACAATGCTCAGGCGGCAAAGTTATCATCCAGAAAAGTAGATAAATTATATTTAAATGCATTGAATAAATGGATTTCTCATCCTAAAAGAATGAAAATTACAGATGATTTGCGTGCGCGTTCCGGATGGAATTATAATTATACGGAAAAAAAGGTAGATATACACAGGATTTATTGCTCAGATATGTCAATGTGGATGCAAAAAGATCTAAATGCAGATGGGATTCCGGAATATCTTACTTATTTGCCGCAGGGACAGATGCTTATTTTGACAATATACAAAAATAAAGTCAAAGTTTTAGGGGTGATACAGACTACTTCATGGGTTGGTCCTAGTGTTTATTACAACAAAAAGACAAATACTTTTACAATTACAGCTATGATTACTGCAAGAACTGTTTCACGTAATGTGTATAAGATACGAAAAGGTAAGATGTATCGCGTAGCAACATTGTCAGATTATGTAGGAATGGTAATGAATATAAACGGGTATCAGCCAATTTACAGATATCTAAATGGTAAAAAAGTTTCAAAAAAGAAGTATTATAAATACTACAATAAATATTGCAAGAAAATGAAATATATTAAATGGACAGCAAATCAGGGATAAAACGAAGAGGAAACATACATGAACACAGTGAAAAAGAAAATTTTGCACTATAGGACGCTTTTAGGAATGGGGTTTTTTTTATTCTTTCTTGTAGCAGGCGCGCAGCCGGTGAAGGCATTTTCAAATACAACTACAATCAGTGCAAATGAAAAAGTATTTTATCTGACAGAAAGTTCTTTGAGTTCGCAATACAAAAATAACAGTAAGTTGTATTTGAAAACCAGTTATGGAAGAAAACTTGTTGCAAGTATGAATTATGACGGAAATGCAGGAATAACTTACAGTCTCAGTTATGGGAAGAAACTGTATTTCTGTGTTGAGAGTTCAGGTTTATACTACAATACATATACATACACGCTTGGAAAGAAAGGCTTCCAGAAGGAACGGAATAACCTTAAGCTGATAGAGCGAAGAGGAAAAAATGCAATTGCTTATATACATGAGGCAACAGATGTAGGACCTAATCAGTATTGTCTGTATAATCTTTCTTCAAGAAAATGCAAAAATCTCGGTTATGGATATGGCATAAAATTTACAGGAAAACGAGTTTATTATGTAAAAGTTTCTCAGGATTTGAAACAGGCGCAGGTGATTCGTTGCAACTATAATGGGTCAAATAAAAAGGTACTGAAAAAATTGAAAAGCTCATGGAGGATGTCGGGATTCAGATTTGTTAATGCACACAAAGTTCGTTATCACATCAGTACGTATTATAACTGGCAGTACAAGAGTGCAAATAAAACTGCAAAATTTTAAAATGTATTAAAAAATAAAGGACATAAGAACAAGTATTTTCTTAAGTGTAAGCGCTTAAATCTTGGGTAGCTTTACTGTCTACGTTTTTAAACTCATAATGATAGTAAATAGATTTTTACTACACTCCGCTTGATAGGAGATAGAAATTTACTACATTTGGAGGTTTCATTATGAGTAAGAAACGTGCCCCAGAGCGTTCCCTGGAAGAATGGATGGAACTGGTAACCGAATGCAGACAAAGCGGTCTGACAGATGCTGCATGGGGCAATGAGCATGGGATATCTCCCAACTGTTTTTACAATGCAGTTACCCGTCTCCGCAAAGAAGCCTGTCAGATACCAGATCCAGTTGGAAAATCCAGCACTCTTGACCTTACATCCCATAAACAGGATATAGTCCAGATTGCTAGAACCGAGGGTGTAAAATAAAGTGTGTAAGTTAAGAAAAACAAATTTCCAAAACTTACGCATCTTGTTCATTTCACAGAGTGTGTTAAGATAACATGAAAGGATTAGAAAAGGATGAACACACTCACTATGGCAAGAAGAAAAAAAGATGTAACCCCAAACCGACAGTTTGCACAGGCTATTCTTGATCAATAGTTTATTCTTGCAAGAATGTACCGTTGTTCCAGAGGAACGGATACCGCTGTTCCGGCTGAGGGATACCGTCAGACCGGAACAGGATACCGCCGGCATCATGCCAGCTAGTGCGAGTTTACTCGCTTAATGCTGGGGCAAGATCATACACTTCTCTCATAGACTTGTAGTTAGCTGGGTCTGTAGGAACGATATTGATCTTGTAGGCATCGTGTTTTATGCGATCCAGTATGGCTTCAGCCAAAGGACTGTCATCACCGCCGAGCTGATCACACCAGCCACTGGAATCATACTGTGAGCAGAAAATCTTAGATGAATTTCTGCGCCTCTTGTGAAGCAGTTCTAGGATATCATGCTGTTCTGATTCGTTTGGTTTCAGCAGGAGCCATTCATCGATGATGAGAAGAACAGGATTCGCATATTTCGTCTGTACCTTCTTGTATGTCCCATCATTACGGGCCATCTCAAGATCATCAGTAGATCAGGAAGTCGAACGTATTTTGTGCGAAAACGCTGTTTGCAGGCTTCCATGCCGAAAGCACAGGCCATGTAGGTCTTTCCACTGCCGGTAGCTCCGGTGATGAACAGGTTTCGATGTTCCCCTGTGATGTACTCACAGGTAGCAAGCCGGTCAATGAGCTTACGGTTCAGCTTTCGGCCAGATGTATAGTTGATATGGAACTCTTTCACGTTAAATTCAACTAAGCATGGAAAGAACCATTTAAGCGCTTACTACAAATTTACCCTCCCCCAATATTTCAAAACTTTGATTTTCTAAATTTCTAATACCTAAAATTTTTGTTTCTTCACTATTTGTTTTTTGTAACGTTATATCAATTCCAAATGAATTTTTCTCATAATAGCCAAACTGATAGTCAACAATTTCGTAATCATCATAGTTTACCATTTCATATTTATATGTTGATGCTGTAGCAAGTTGAATTGTACAATAACGTACTTCGTTGCTTTTTTCACTATATATTATTTCTCCTCCAAAACCATGTTCAAGACCATATTCAATATATAAAAGATTGTTCTCATCAATCCATTCACCTCTTAAATAGTCATAGGCTCTGTTCTCTGCCATAACTTCACTATCCAAATAGTCTCCTAACTCATAGTATACCTCCATGGCTTCTATACCATCCAACCCTTTTGCCTTTTCGTACATATATTTATCTGTAGATTCTAAATTATATAGATTGACCAGTTCATCACACCCCTCATGATCCAATTCATAAATTATTTCTGCTGCTTCATTTAACTTCCCTTCTGTCAGTAAATTTTTTGATTTGATATATTCTATTTCCGTGTCAAGTGATTTATAAAAACCCATCATCCTTGCTATATCATTTGCTTTTTCATATTCACCGTTTTCAGCACTCTGAATTGCTTTATTGTATTCCTTTTCAACAACTAGATAGATTCCTCCACCAACACAAACAACCACAATTAGAAAAAGGAGAGGGTACCACTTTCTTCGTTTTATACGTTTTTCACATGTACTAATTTTTTGGGATAATTCCATATAACTTGGTTCAGCACAATATTTAGCTCCAGCATAAAATGTTTGCATGTTTTGAAAGATTTCTAATGCGTCTTTTGCATCTCTGCTTTTTATGCGTCTATAAGTGATATCTTTGTAACGTTTCTGTATTTCAAGCTCTTGATCTTTTTCCTTTCTTTCACACGCTCTATTATATTGATTTTTAACTTCTTCTGTTGAGGAAATTAGGTGTTTTTCATACGATGTTTTTATCTGCTCTTGTTTCCTTTTCTCATCTTGCTCTGCATCCACTATCCGCTCAGTCATTTCTGCAATAACTTTATCTTTCACACCCAGTAATAATTGCTTCTGTTCAATATCAATAAAACGTAACGCTCTATTTAATAATTTATTACCTTCCCAAAACTCAGTTTCTAATTGATATTGCCGTTTCCTTTCTTCAACATACGATTCATATTCTCCACTAAACTCAAATACTGACTTAATTTCATCTTTAGAATAATATTTATACACATAATATTGTCTTGCATATTTCTTTATTATTCCACCATCATCCAGTTCAACATGTTTCGTCTGTCCATTAGCTGTTTGTGTTCTGCTCAGCCTTAAATCTTTCAATTTATCAACAGAAGAAGTATGCTGTTCAGCAAGAAACATGCCTAAATATGCATTTCCATTTTCTGCATCAAGATTTAGCACTTGATCAAAATAATTCTCAGCCTCATCCCATTTTAAGTCCTCTAGTGCCATTTGTCCTCTTTTTAAAAGTGCATCAACATTCACACCTCCATAATACGAAGTTGTTACTGGATCTTGTCCTTTCTTATGCAACAGTTTTTTTATGCCATCCAAAAGATCCTGCATAAATCCTAAATTTTCCATATTCAGTGATTGCTTTGAGCTCAATTCATCCGGTAAATCATAGGCAGTCATTCCATGATATACTGGAATAATGGTTTTATCACTATTTTTTTCTTCGGATAACTCAAGATATCTTTCCCATTCGTTTTTTACCCATACGGCATTCACATTTTCTGGATTTGTCGCCACTACTATCATAACTTTTGCGCTATTCAATGCAGCGAAAATAAGCGGTTCAAAATCAAGTCCTAATTTCCCTTTCAGAGTTTTCTTTGCGAAGAAAACTTTTAATCCGGATTTTGTAAGTGCAGTATATATTTCATAAGCAAATACACTATCTTTTGTATGCTTTCCAGTCAGGTCATCTGTTTCTTTATAACAAATAAACACATCATAAGAAGGTTCGTTTTTAGTAATTGCATCATATTTTTTATATATACTATCTATTCTTTGTGCTCGTTCTTCATATTTTTTTCTTACACCTGGTCTAGCATATGTCAGTGCATCTTTATAATCTATATCCAAAAGAATAGATTTCTTTTGCATCCTATGCAATGTAGGGTGATATTCCCCTGTTTTTCGATCTTTCACATATTCAATCCCATAGCGACTAAGTGTCAATCCCCAATGAGCTTCAGGATCTGTTTGATCTTCATCTAGGAGCTTTTCATATGTACGCATTGATCCATGAAAATCTTTATTTAAACGCAAATGTGTTGCTCTATTAAATAAATTTTGCTTTTTTTTATGATTTGGCGATATTGTATTAACTGTTCCGCAATATAAACAGATTCCTAATGTTCCTTCCTCATTAACCTGTACTTGTCCACCACATACTTCGCACAATACTTCTCCCATATCCTAGTCTCCCTCTTTATTATTGCATTCGTCCTTTAAAAGTTGATACAAACTATTATTTTTCATATGTCTCATTATTACTTTTAATTATTTGTATTTGTTATGTTCATTTTTGAGCAAAATTTGAATTTATTATCTGTTCTGCTCTGTCTGGACTCTCTCTCAACGTTACCAGGAATTGATATATTCCAACTGGTTCAAGTTCCGGTCGCACTTCATGTATTTTCACAGGATTGTATCCTCTAATTTCTGGTTCTGTCTGTAGTGTTCTGTTCTCCAACCAGATCAGAAAAGCCTCCTTTATATCTTCATACTTGCACAAATTTTGAGCAAGTATCTTTGCCACTACGATTGTTTCGCCTTTTTCTTCAACTAAATATGAAATAATCTCGTCCATTTTATTTTCCGCTTCTCTTTCCATTGCTTGTCAACTTACTTTTCCACGTTAACTCGATTTCCAAATTACATTGTCGTTAATAGACTCTTGTATTTTGAAATAATGTAAACATTCTCTTTGATACATCTGATATAATTCTTATAACATTAGCTGATTCTTAGAATATTTTTCGTAGTCAAAAATTATTCTTTTCTAATGCTAATCCATCCCTTGCTGAATACCTGACACGCCCCATTTCGTCACGTCCTAAGCATACAACCCATATTTCATCACCAATATTTACAATTTCTGAAGGTGAATTAATTCTTTTCGTACTTAGTTTCGATATATGTACAATGCCTTCCAAACCTTTATATGGATCAACTCGTATTCCCCAATCATTTATCTCTAGTACAGTACATTTTAATAACTCCCTCGGTTTCTGTACTTGTGATTTATACTTGTCTATTTGTTTTATTTTTTCCTTAACATCATTATTGGTAGGTTCCAAATCAAGGTATCTATGATAATATTCTAATGCTTTATCTAAATCTCTATGTTCAAAGAATTCATCGGCACGGGATTTTAAATTTTCTTTTGTTGCAATTCCCTGCACATTAACTGTTCCTTTAATTTCTATTATCTTTTCTTTTAGACGTTCCATAGTATATTCAAGTCCACAATACTCACATTGCGCTCTCGCCTCGGCCTTCATTACAATTTTTCCACCACACACATCACATATTAATGCATCCATTTTTCTACCTCCTGCTTGCTAACCTTCCTTTAAACTGCTGTGCAAACGCTCTCGCCTCAGCCTCTACTAACTGGTTCTCATATAATTCATGTCCCATTTCAGGTCTGATATAATTCTCAAAATTATACTGATATTGATAATCTCTTACATTTTGTGGATGATCTGCACATTCTCTTTGGTGTGCATGCCACAATTCATGTGCTACAGTATCCGCCGCTTCTTCAGAATTATATAGCATATATTCATTTATACTAAGTGTATTTGTCGCTACATTATAACCGCCATAATCACCTTCCTGCGGATTGTTATAATATTCAATCGTAGGAGTATTTTGGAATCCAATTACATCCTCTACATAATGTGCTAACTCATCAATGGCATGTTTTTGTTCTGGTAATGATATGCTTTCCCAATTTTCTGTTTCAAAATTATTGAGTAATGAATCTAGTCTTTCAACATCTTCATATATGTTAATCTCTTCGAATCCCTGATTCAATGCTTCCTGATTTAGCTGATTATATATTTCTTCATAATCTATTTCAGGAATATCTTCAACACCTTCAACATCCTCACTAGTTTCGTCACCAGTTATATCAATGCCCTCATTTGCATCATGAACAAATGGCTCTTCTCGTAAATCCGAATTTTCCGGCATATTGTCTAGTTCTTCATGTCCTAATGTTTCTTCTGCTTCTGATGAATTATCTAATTCTAGATTACCTTCTGATCGTTCCTCAGATTCTTCTACTTCAGGCAGTCCTTCAACATACGACAAGTCTTCATCCATCTGTTCTTCTGTAATTGTTTCTTCATACTCTATATTATTTCCATACAATTCGCTATTATTTAGATTTTGTGCCACTTCATCCCAATTTTGCGGCATCTCGTATATATTTTTCGTTGCTTCTCCTTGATCTAAGCTATCGTATTCGTCATAAATTCTTTCTCTTTGTTCATTTATAAACGCATCTATTTGCTCGCTGCTTACACCTCGTTCCTCCAGATTCTCACGATAATTTTGCAGAGTTTCTTCCGTATCTCTCTCTCTACTATCTATTATTTCCGGTGTTATCTCTCGGGTTAATGTCTTTACACCATTCCCATCATTTATGTCTTCTTCGTCTTCTCCAAAACTAATCTGCCCCGATGAAATCAAATTTTCCAAATTATCTTTTTCTTCAGGATTTTCTTCTAACATCTCATTATAAATTTCTTCGTTAATAAAAAGAGGTTCTGTTTCTGTCTCAACATTAGCCTCCGTGTCTTCCATAAAATCTTCAGTTAAAATATCCCTGAGTTCTCTCAATTCTTCCAAATCATCAGTATTATTTATGTACTCGGATACTTCTTCTAATGGCGAAAACTCATCAATATCGATTTCCTCAGTTATTTCGCTTTCAAGACTTTCCGGCGTTAAATCAATTTCTGAATTTTCTTCTAAATCACTTAACTCGCCTTCAAAAGAATTAGCCATCTCTTCTATTATCTCATCATGAATATTTTCATCGCTAAAAAACTGCTCCGATTCATTCACAGCATTTTCTTCTATGTCTTCTAATAATTCTCCTGTTAACGCATCCCTAATATCCAGCAAAGTATCTATATCATTGGTTTCATCTATATATTCGGACACTTCTTCTAGTGATGAATAATTGTCAATATCAAATTCCTCTATTGCTTCGTCTGCCACCATTTCCGGCATTGATTCAATCTCCGATATTTCAGGCACTTCTTCTAACCCACTCGAATCATCTACATCAAAAGAAACATCTGATATTTCTTCTATCGTTTCACTTTCATCAATTTCAGAAACAACAGCCGAACTTTCATTATCAGAACTAATATCCAGATCATTATCGAATCCGGTGTCCCCATTTTCATCCTCACACATCGCATCTTCCCCTATACTTAAATGCACATTTTGCATTATCATCGTTAGTATTCTTTATACCCGTTTCATTTTTCCATAGGATTGCAATTCAGATATGTATTCAATATCTTCATATACTGTGCTTCTGATACTTCAATATCTTTCTGTTGAACCACTTTTCTTAAAAGGCGGATCTTTACACAATTACACATTTGCATTTGATTAGTAAACAAAAAGTTTTCTTTTTCAATCCATATATCTATTGACTTTAAGCAAGCGCATAATGATTTTATATCAACAATTTTATTGCCATATTTCTGCATTAGTCTTGTAGCATAATATGCTGCGTCTGATCTGAGTTTCATAACACAAGCTTTACATGGCCGTGAATATTTACACTCTCTAAACGGAATTAAATAAAAACTGTGCTTACTCCAATAATTCATCCGTCTATGTATTTCATCATTTGATACACTCAATCTTATATTTTCATTGTCACGTATATCAGGTGTTTGAACTAAAACAGGCTCCTTTATTATTTCACTACTGACAAAGGCCTGTCCCACTTCAAGTTTTGCAATATAATCTGTCTCTAGGTTATGCATATTTGTTGCAGCTGCAATTGTTTTGCGATCTGATTCTTCTACTAAACGAAATACTACCTTTAGTCCAGTATTTTTTATCACTTCTCGTCCCACTGCTTCTGGTGATTGATCTGCTATAACTACTCCAGTTCCATAAGAACGAATCTCTGCTAGCATATTTTCCAGCGACCTTACTGTGCTATTTCCCCCATTCGCATTATCGCTATTACTTTTCGCCTTAAATAAGACATGAGCTTCATCAATTAAAAGTAAATTTTTAAATTTTCCATCACCAAATTGATTATGTTTTGTATATACACAAATATTTATCAAAAGTAATGCCATTAAAACGGACTTTTGGTTTTCGTTGTCAATGGCATTCAATTCCAATACCGTTGGTTTAGATAACAGATCTTCTAGTGGAATCGTATGTACTGTGTCGTAAATATTCGGATTTTGCTCAATCAAGTTCCTTAAACGCAAAATGCCCGCACTCTGCAGATTACCTTTTACCTCTGCACTATATTTTTGATTATCAATTAACTTCTTAAATACCAAAATAAATTCATGTAATCCAAATAATGTAACATCATCATCTTGAGCTGTGCTGTAATCCTTCCACCCATATTGTACATACGCTTCCCGAATTGCCTGTTGGAACACAGTATCTAATGGTGACGGCATCGAAAATGCTGCTTTAAAAGCACTAGCAAGACTCGGTATATATTGTTCAATCGTAATCCCTCTTGGTGGAATAAACGGGTTTATCACAAAAGGACTAATACCATTATTTCCAGGCGTAAAGATTTGAAGTTCAGGTATAGCATCTATCATTGCACGATATTCGGATTTCGTAGGCTCTATGGCCAGAAAAGGAATTCCTTTTCGGTAAACCTGCAGTAACAAACGTACAGAAAATGTAGTTTTTCCTGTTCCTGGCATTCCAACAACCAACGCATGCCTTGTCAAGTATTTGGGTGTACATCCGACCTCATCATCAATCTCATCAATACCATATATTTTCCCAATTTGAATATTGTCTTCCTGCATTGCACGAGCATCTATCAAATGAACATTTTGTACAATCTCTCTTTTTTGTATTCCGACAATTTTTTTATTATCTACCGGAACCTGAAAAACTTTCGTAGCTTCTTCCGCCGTTATCAAATATGGCAATCTCACCAAGTATCTCATTACCTGTATTTGCTGTAAAATATTCCACATCCGTGCATTTCTGTATTTTTTTACCAATGCCTGATTAACATTCCACGGATAGTAAGGAAGCATTTTTTTAATAGAAATATTTTCAGCATTAAGATTGACTGTAGTAAAAGATTCTTCCAATTTTCCTTGTAACATACTCGCAATTAACGCTGAAAGTGATGCACATTGACTTTGAGTACCATATACCAAAAAATTATATCGAAACATCGGCTGTTGCAGATTTGCGTATATATATTGATATGCGTCCTTAGCAGACTGAGCCATAAAATCCTGATAGTATGTTCCCATTCCTGTCATATTTCCCGCAGCAATTCTACTCAGCATATTGTATACTTCAGTAATACACATCCTTTCTTTACTGGTATAACTGTCTGTTATTAGCTGAATTGCCACAACTGCACCCGGATACTTTGATAATTCTTTTGTAAATAACGTATAGTCTGTTCTATCATCTTGAATTGGTGTAGCAAAATAATATGGCATTACCCCTTGCGTATGTACTGTGCATTGTTCTGCTTTTACAATAGCATTGAGATAACTCTCTGACAAATCTTCTTGTAAGTTTTGTATCTCCTTAAAGTCACTTTTTATGACTTGAAAACCACCAGCTCGTAAATGTGATATTATATTTTGTTCAATCAAGTTACCTCTTTGTACTAACTTCTCTTCAGAATCTGACAATATCCTAACAATAAAATAAAGTCGCAGCTTATTCTGCACTGATGTGTCTTTTGCCTTTTGTACATTCCACAGCAATTCAAATACTGTTTTTCCAGGTTCACAATATCTCGAACATTCTTTTAGCATCTGAATAAACATTTTTTTATTCATTTCATCTGCTATCTCTTCTTGTTCCGAAATATTTGCATAATAAGGAATAGATATTATTTCATATGAAAAACACCCTAATATTTGTTTGTTATTCATTGATAATTTATACATACCCATCCCTCATTTCATATTATTTACTTTGCTTACATAAGCTATTTCTTTCAGCTAAAACGTTATTAAACTCTTTTATGTCTTTTAAAACATCCTCTTTTTGAGCAATTTTTATTTCTATCATTTCGCTCATTTTTACTAATCTTGTCTCCTGATCCTGTACCACTATTATGCTCATTGGATCGCTATAATGCACTTTATCTATCAGCACATTTAATCTCTCACATACTTTGTCATCGGTACAGTTTGCTCTTGCATACTTCAAATTATGCTCTAATAATTATAAGAATTTCATTTTCTGATCAACACTGCTGTCTTGATTACTAATAAATTTGCCGGTTACAAGAGTACTGTAAATAATTACACAATATAAAGCTAATGGGACGATCTCGATAACAATTCCCCATTTTGCATTAAATGGAATTATCGCAAATATCACTGATAAAAGGATTTCCAGTCCGAAATATATATTGCTGAATAATACTGCTGATATTCCTGAAACTTTTTCACACGGTTTCTTCTCTAAAAGGATAAACGAAAGAATCACACCTCCTGTAGACAGTGCAAAAAAAACTTCTCCTATCCAAAATGAAACCATTTTATGTTTAAAAATCAAGCATTCTAACCCAAATGTTAAACCAAATATCAGAGTATAAAGACCAACTATCCAGTTGCACTTTTTATCCATATTCATCCCCCTGTTACATTACATTCTACCTAATACTTCTTGAACTTTACTATCATACTGTGCTTGAGAAATAAGCTCCATATCCAACATCTTCTTTAATTTTGTTAGTATTTCTATCGGATCTTCTTCTATAGTTTTAGCACTCTCCGTTGGCGATGCATCTTCCTCTATCTGGTTTGGATTCATGGCATCATTATCAACATTGAAAGGACTATCAAATTTCTCTTTTTCCGGAAACAATCCACCACCAAAGTCAATATCAAATCCTCCTAATTCTCCTGATGTATTTTCTTGTTTAGAGGTATTATTTACATTGCCGCCTCCAAAGTTTAACGGCGGGTTAGAAAACTGGCTTCCTAAAATAGGTTCCATATTATCTCTAAGCATATTTCCAAAAGCCAGAGCCATTGGTGCTTGTGCTAACATTCCCACTGCTCCCTGATTGCTTCCCAAATTTGAAGCATACAGCTTAGTAATTTCAGCCACCTGTTCATCTGCCCAGTTGTACCCTTCGATTGCTCTGCTCTTTGCACGTCCTCCAGCTCTTATTACATCTGTTTCTGCATCCGATTCCGCATCAATACGTCTTAATTTTCTTTCATAGGTCGCTTTTTGAATATCTTGCTGTCCTTCCAAGATAACTTGATATTGCTCGTCCGGAATACTGATTGTTCCAATCACAAAATTATATATTTCTACTCCAACATCGTTAAATGTTTCCTGCAGTCTTTCTCTTACAGCAACTGAAAAGTCTGACAAGTATGTGTCAAGCAGCAAAAAATTCATACCTTGTTTTTTCATTACTCTAGCAAGGTATTCTTTCACTTTTGTGGAAACATTCTCCCTGAAATAGTTTAAGCAGTCCTCCGCTTTTAATTCTCCTTCCGTTCCAACAATTTTGCTTAACAGCATGCGAGGATCTATTACTTTCAAGCCTAATGTTCCACTTGCACCAATTTCCAACAACAAATTATATGTATTATCCATTACTCTGGCTTTGCTCATTGTGCCCCATCTATAATTGAGTGCCAATGCCTTATTCACAAAATATACTTCACATCTGAATGGCGATACCCCACCTGACGGAAGATTTAATAGCTTACTGACAAGTGGGATATTGCCTGTATGAAGTGGATATTTACCAGGACCAAATGAATCTAACATCTGCCCATTCTTAAAAAATACCGCTTCTTGTGATTCATGAACAATCAACTGAGATAAAGTATTAAATTCTGAATGTGGATATTTGTAAACTAAAGTGTTATTATCTCCATCGTAAGTAATTACATCAATTAAAGTCAATTTTCTATCCTCCCATACTCGAATCGTCCCATTAAATCATATAAATATACTATTTTAATTTATCACATCTTTCCCCTCATTTTTTACCCTCGACACAAACAGACATACTTACCTACATAATTAGCATTTAATTCCAATTTCCCTGTTTATTGTTTTTTGAACACATTAAACAATTTTTATACAATTTTTCCACAAAATAGGCTGAAACCGTGCTATAATACTTCTATTACATTTTACGTGTGTCTCACATGGACAGTTGATAACCCGCTGAAACCGTGCTACAATACTTCTATTACTTGATCAGAGGTGCTCACATGTTAAAAATTGCCCTATGCGAAGACAATTCTATTCACTGCAAACAAATCCACGGCCTAGCCTGTTCCTGTCTTCAGGCGGCATACAACATTGATATTTATACTTCCGCGGATGATTTTCTTGCCCGGATCACTGATCAAAAATGTCCTTACCAGATCGTTCTGATGGACATTGAGCTTGATTCCGGAGATATGTCCGGCATTCATCTTGCCGAAAAGATCAATCTTTCCAATTCAGAAACCCAGATTATTTTTATCAGTCAGTATCTTCAGTACGCCTCGGCTGTTTATGAGACAAACCACGTTTATTTTGTCAGCAAACAGCAGATAGAAGAGTATCTTCCCAGGGCGCTTTCGGCTGCCTGTCGCAAGTTATCCGAGCTTCACCGGCAGTATTTTTGTTTCAGTTATCTTTCTCGGGATTACCGCATTCTCCGTTCCGATATACTGTATATGGAACGCAAACTGCGAAATACCGAAATACATACAAAATCTCAGATTTACTATTGTCGCGACAAAATTCAGGATCTTATCGAACAACTACGGCCTGATTTCTGCATCTGTCACAAAAGCTTCGCAGTCAATATAAATGCCATACATACCTTAAGTCATGCCGGTATTGAGATTTCTGATGGCACGTACCTTCCTGTAAGCCGAAACTGTTACCAGTCAACCAAAGATGCCTTTGCGCAGCTGCTACTAAAAAGTCAAAATGAGGACCTGTGATGTTAAAAAATCTGGCATTTACAATGCTCCCTGCGGCATATTATTCCGTTATTCCTGTATATTGTTTTATGCAGATTTTTCCTGCACGGACAAATTCAAAATTCAAAATTTGTATTCACGTTTTAGCAACCTTCTTTATTCTGTGGGCGCTTCGTTTTATCAAGTTGTATGAGCATGCCGCCGAGGCAACGACTCTGATACAGTTATTTATCTTTCTTAATGTATTTTTCCTGTTCAGAGGCCCGGTAAAACAAAAACTTCTGTCCTATTTCATCTTTCTTCTCACCGCCATATTGGCCGAAGTCCTGTCCATAAATATTTACATGCAGATTTACAACCATTTTTTTCATCATCCTGCATACACCGCTGCAAACATAGGTTCTCTTTGCAGTTTTCACGAAAAACTGATGATACAAATGATGATTTTTTCTTTTGACTATTTGTTTTATAAAAATATTTTCTCGCTCTTAAAAAAGTGTATTAACTATTTAAAATCTTCTTTGTTACTGCTTATTACTCTGCCGATTTTTCAGCCCCTGATTACAACAGAATTTACGCAGTATTACAAATTCCAGCAGAGTTTTATCCCCGTTCTTCTGTATATTATTTGCTGCTGTATAACTTTCCCGTTGTTTATACATGGGCTTCATTTATTAAAAAAAGAGCAAATTGCTTTCAACCGGAATCTTCACAAAATGGAGTTGCTGAAACAGCAGATGGAATTGTCGGAAAAAAAGAAACAGGAATATGTCAAAATACGGAAGTGGAATCACGATATAGAAAATCATCTGCTTTCTCTGGAGTATCTCACACGCACCCGTAAAGCAGATGAAGCAGAAAGATACTGTTCTTCCGTATTACTTAACAGTTCGAAGCCTGAGGAGCAGTCCTCTGCCTGCACACCCGTCAGTCTGGAGGATTCTGTATTATGAGAAGAAAAATAACTTTCATTATTTCTTTAATCCTTTTTCAGATATTTTATTTTCTGTCGCACTATACCGTACAATACCTGAATCTTTTTTTCTTACTGGCATGTCTGGTCCTACTTGTTGTCTGTTACAATCTGTACCTGCTTCTGATGCAGATTTTTACCAGTCAGAAAACAGAGGCAGAACTTAATCTGCTAAAGAAACAACAGGCTTTAAACGCCGAACACTTACAGTTAGTAAAACAGCAGGAAAACAACCTGCTCCAAACACAAAAGCAGTTTACCGATACGCTGCATACTGTCCAAAATCTGCTGCACACCGGCAATTGTGAAAAAGCAGAAAAACTCATTCATGAAACCCTTGAGACATTCCAGCGGGAGCGTTTTCATCCCTATTGCGAGGACAATCTCATTCTTGCCATTCTAGAATCCAAGCGAATGCTTGCAGAACAAGCCGGTATCCACGTAGATTACAAAATATTTCTTCCTGAAAAATCAATGATTCAGCCTTCGGATCTGAGCAGTGTTCTGTTTAATATACTGGATAATGCGATTGAGGCCTGCCGTTCCTCTGAGGATTTTAAAAAGCATCTGTCCCTGTCACTGACAACTTCAAAAGGATTTCTCTCGATCCTTGTCAGAAATACCAAAAATTCTCAGACAGTATTCAACCACAGTACCACCAAGAAAAATTCTGTTCATCATGGATTAGGACTTTCTATCATTGAAGATATCTGCCACAAATATGACGGAAGCTGGCAGTGGAACGACTGTGGAGACACTTTTGAATCGGTCATTCTTCTGCGCTATTGCTGATACAAAACAAAAAATCTCCGGAATCCCAATCTGTTTTCGCACAGATTAAGCAAGAACAATTTGGGCAAAAACGCAATCAAAACATTTCGACAAAATCTGCACACTTTTTATCATACATAA
>NZ_JBDGAB010000014.1:37506-79660 GCF_040910705.1 Blautia sp. RTP21359st1_E11_RTP21359_211015 | reverse complement strand
CGAGGTAGATAGGGCAGAGGTGGAAGTGTGGTAACACATGGAGCTGACTGTTACTAATCGGGTGAGGGCTTGACCAAGAAACGCAGGTTAAGAATTGATTCAAAGAGTTTGATTAACGATCAACAAGCATGTATGTAGTTTTTAAGGTACAAACCTTAAATTAAATATTCCTCCTTAGCTCAGTCGGTAGAGCATGCGGCTGTTAACCGCAGTGTCGTTGGTTCGAGTCCAACAGGGGGAGCATGGTGCCATAGCCAAGTGGTAAGGCAAAGGTCTGCAACACCTCTATCCCCGGTTCAAATCCGGGTGGCACCTCTTAGAAAGCCCTGGAAAGATGAATTTCCAGGGCTTATTTTTACTATAAAAATGTACTTGCTGAAGACCGTGAAGCCAGACTTCTGAAAAATCGGACAGCATCCGGAAAGGATGCTGTCCGACAGATCAGGAATTTTTTTCTGTAAGCAGGATTCTTTTACGGTTATAAACCAGATGAAGGTACATGGCATCTTGGGCACGCAAAGCATCATGTTCTGCAATGGCATCTGCGATTTCACGATGTGTTTCAATTGTTTCTTCATGCAGAGCGCCACTGGTTGATTCGACAAATAATGGAATAGAACTGTTAATTACGGGAATCAGCCGCGGAACAACAACATTTTTGCTGCTCAGCGCGATCGCTGTATGAAATTCAATATCTTTCTGGGTATGGTCCGCATGTTTTTTTAATAATGCTTCAACATCATCACAAAGTGTGGTGATTTTTTTTATATCTTTTTTATTGGCGCGGGTGGCAGCCATTGCTGCAATAGAGGGTTCAAGCAGAAAACGGACTTCAAGAAGGTCATGGATCAGCTTCTGCTTGTTGCCGATAAAAGTTAATCCCAGCGGATCTTCCACCATTCCCGGAGATGATGCGATATAAGTTCCGGATCCCTGACGGATCGTCACGATATTTCTGGAAGCAAGAAGCTTCATTGCCTCGCGGACAGAGCTTCTTCCGGCATTCAGACGTTCGGACAGAACCGTTTCATTAGGCAGCTTGTCTCCAGGCTGCAGATTTTCCTTTAAAATAAATGCGATGATGTCTTCCGATAATTTTTGCGGAAGACTTTTTTCTTCTGATGACGAAATCATCATATGAGTTTCTCCATTTCTATTCGTTATTTCTTTTTATATTTTCCTTATATCTATAATAATTCCTTTAAACTATAATGTCAAAACGACAAAATACACAAAAAATAAGACGATAATTTAGATAAAATTACAGTATTGCGTTTTTGACAGAATGAATATATTATAAATACATCAGATGAATTGAAGCAAAAACAAAGAAAATCAGCACAATTCAAAAGAAAAAACAGCAGAAAGGTCAGATGTATTTAACGAAAAGTAAAACATCGGATGAATTAAGGAGGCAAAAGCAGAAAAAATGGAAGAAACAACATTTACAGCAGATCCAATGAGATTGATGCTTGCTGCGGCAGTGGGAATTGTGATCCTGCTGGTGCTGATCATCAAATTTAAACTGCATCCGGTTCTGTCAATGATGATTTCAGCGATCATCATCGGTGCAGGTGCCGGAATGCCACTGGAAATGATCTCAGACACAGTAGAAAAAGGTGTTGGAAAGACATTACAGGGAATCGCACTTCTGGTAGGACTGGGTTCCATGTTCGGCGGAATACTGGAAGTGAGCGGAGGAGCCCAAAGAATAGCGGAAACACTGATCGACAAATTCGGTCAGAAAAAAGCCGGATGGGCATTGGGACTTACCGGACTGGTGATCGGTACAACCGTATTTTTTGAAGCAGGTGTTGTAGTACTGATCCCACTGGTATTCAGTGTTGCAAAGCAGACAAAAAAATCCACACTGTATTATGCGATTCCGCTTCTTTCAGGTCTTGCCAGCGGATATGCTTTTGTACCGCCTTCTGCGGGATCTGTACTGGTTGCCAATGCACTTGGCGTAAACCTGGGAACTATGATCATGGTTGGAGTTCCAACTGCACTGATCTGTATGCTGGTTTCAGGAATTATCTGGGGAAATCTGGTTGGAAACAAAATTTTCACTGAACTTCCGGCCAATGTGGAAGAGATCAAAGATGATGGAAAAGAGTTGCCGCCATTTGGTCTGGTGCTTGGCGTGATACTGATCCCGCTTGTTCTGATCCTTCTCAGTACTGTATCTAAATACATGCCAATTCCGGCAGGAATACAGAGTTTTCTCGGATTTATCGGAAAACCGTTTCTGGCACTGACTATCGCAACGCTTGCAGCAATGTATTTTCTTGGAATCCGTCGTGGCTTTACCGGTGCACAGTTAAAGAAAATACTGGATCATTCACTGAGACCGGTTGGAATGATCCTTCTGGTCATCGCCAGCGGCGGAGTGATCCGATGGATGCTTCAGGATTCCGGCCTTGGAAATATTATCGGACCGGCCCTGGAAAAAAGCGGTCTTCCGCTGATCCTGATCGCGTTTCTGATCGCAATCCTGGTAAGGGCATCTGTGGGAAGCTCCATTGTGGCAATGACCATGGCATCAGGAATCATGGCGACTATGCCGGCAGTAATGGATACAAGCATGCTTTACAGAGCTGCTATGTGCTGTGCGATCTGCGGTGGTGCAACTGCACTGAGTCATGTAAATGATGCCGGATTCTGGCTGGTAAGTACTTTCCTTGAGATTGACGAAAAAACGACATTAAAATCCTGGACGATCATGGAAACACTGATCGGTGTTACAGCACTTGTTGTAGGCTTTGTTATTTCAATTTTTGCATAGGAGGCAGAGCGTAATGATAAAGATACCGGTTTATTTAAGAGACATGTATGATGCAAAGCATCTTGTACAGGCTGCATCCGGCTGCCGGAAGGATGTGGAACTGATCTGCGGAAGATATATCGTAGATGCAAAGTCCATGCTGGGAGTATTCAGTCTTCCTACATTTGATAATGTGGAAATCGGAGCAGAAGAAGAGGATGTAAAGGAACTTAGAGAAAAGCTGGAAAATCTGAATCTGATCAGAGAATAGGAAATGGAGGAAAAAATCATGAAGTTAGTAAGTCAGGAAATGAGAAAGCTTGCACCGGAGCTTGATCCGCTGCGCCTTGGAACAGGATGGAAAAAAGAAGATCTGGGAAAGGTTCAGGTCATGGTGGAAAGCACTTATGGTGACAGCCATCCGGGAAGCGGACACCTGAACATCCTTGTGGAAGAAGTTCGTAAAGGAATCGCAGAAGAAGGTGGTTTTGGTGCACGTTATAACTGTACCGATATCTGCGATGGTGAAAGCCAGGGAACAGACGGAATCAACTACAGCCTGGCAAGCCGTGAAATGATCGCAAACATGATCGAGATCCATGCAAATGCAACACCATTTGATGCCGGTGTATATCTTTCAAGCTGTGACAAGGGTGTACCGGGAAATCTGATCGGACTTGCAAGAGTAAATATCCCTTCCGTATTTGTTACGGGCGGAACCATGAATGCGGGACCTGAGATGCTGACCCTTGAGCAGCTGGGAATGTACAGTGCAAAGTTTGAGCGTGGAGAGATCGACGAAGAGAAGCTTGACTGGGCAAAATGCAATGCCTGCCCAAGCTGTGGAGCCTGCTCCTTTATCGGAACAGCTTCAACAATGCAGATCATGGCAGAGGCACTTGGACTTACACTTCCTGGTACAGCTCTGATGCCGTCAACAAGCCCGGATCTTCTTGCTTTCGCAAGAGAGGCAGGAAGACAGGCAGTAAGGATCGCACAGATGGAAAATATGCGTCCTTCTGATATCGTAACTATGGACAGCTTTGAGAATGCGATCCTTGTACACGCTGCAATCTCCGGAAGTACAAACTGTCTGCTTCACATTCCGGCGATCGCACATGAGTTTGGCATTGAGATCACAGGTGATACCTTTGACAGACTGCACAGAAATGCAAGATACCTTCTGGATGTACGTCCTGCAGGACGCTGGCCCGCTGAGTGCTTCTATTATGCAGGTGGTGTACCGGCGATCATGGAGGAAATCAAGGAACATCTCCATCTGGATGTGATGACAGTTACAGGAAAGACTCTCGGAGAAAACCTTGAGGAGCTGAAGAACAACGGATTTTATGAGAAATGCGACAAATGGCTTCAGGAATTTAACAAACGTTACAATGTAAACCTTACAAAGGAAGATATCATCCGTCCATATGACAAGGCGATCGGAACCGACGGAAGCATCGCTGTTCTCCGTGGAAACCTTGCACCTGAGGGAGCTGTGATCAAACACACCGCATGCCCGAAGGAAATGTTCAGATCCGTTCTCCGCGCAAGACCGTTCGACAGTGAAGAGGAGTGTCTGGATGCAGTTCTGAAGCATAAGGTTCAGAAAGGTGATGCAGTATTCATCCGTTACGAGGGACCAAAGGGAAGTGGAATGCCGGAGATGTTCTACACATCTGAGGCGATCAGCAGTGACAAAGAGCTTGGAAAGAGTATCGCACTGATCACAGACGGACGTTTTTCCGGAGCATCTACAGGCCCTGTTATCGGACACTGCAGCCCTGAGGCTGTTGACGGTGGCCCAATCGCACTTGTTGAGGAAGGCGACCTTATTGAGATCGACGTTATGGAAAGAAAGCTGAACATCATCGGGATCGCAGGCGAAAGAAAGTCTATGGAAGAGATCGACCAGATCCTTGCCGAGAGACGTAAAAACTGGAAGCCAAGAGAACCAAAATACAAAAAAGGCGTGCTGAGACTTTTCAGTGAGCATGCTGCAAGCCCAATGAAGGGAGCCTATCTGGAGTATTGATCATGAAACATAAATTTATTACTCTCGGCGAGATCATGCTGCGTCTGACACCGCCGGATTATGAAAAAATCAGAACAGCAACAACCTTTGAGGCAAGATACGGGGGAAGCGAGGCGAATGTAGCCCTTTCCCTGGCAAATCTTGGAATAGATGCTTCGTTTTTTACGGTAGTTCCGGACAACAGTCTTGGAAAAAGTTCTGTACGTATGATGAGAAGCAATGATGTGAACTGTGACAGTGTGGTTTATTCCACAGCGGAAGAAACTCCGACACACCGTCTTGGAACCTATTATCTGGAGACCGGCTACGGAATCCGCCCCAGCAAGGTAGTTTACGACAGAAAACACAGCGCTTTTTCCGAGTATGATTTCAGCAAAACAGATGTGAAAAAAATGCTGGAAGGATATACATGGCTGCATCTGAGCGGAATCACACCTGCTCTTGGAACAAAATGCAGGGATCTGATCTTAAACTGCCTGAAGGCAGCAAAAGAAATGAACATGACCGTAAGCTTTGACGGAAATTTCAGAAGTACGCTGTGGACCTGGGAAGAGGCCAGAGATTTCTGTACACTTTGTCTTCCATATGTAAATGTCCTTTTCGGGATCGAGCCGTACCATATCTGGAAAAATGAAGAAGACCACAGTGCAGGGGATGTAAAGGATGGAATCCCGTTTCAGCCGGATTTTGAACAGCAGGAAAAAGTGTTCCGGGCATTTGCGGACAGATATCCGAATATAAAATGCATTGCAAGACATGTCCGTTTTGCACATAGCTGCAGTGAAAACAGTCTTATGGCATATCTCTGGTTAAACGGAAAGACTTACGAAAGCAAGCGCCTGACCTTCCACATTCTTGATCGTGTCGGTGGCGGAGATGCATTTGTAAGTGGGATCATCTATGGCCTTATGAATGAGTATACACCGGAAGATACCGTGAATTTCGGTGTTGCTGCCAGTGCTGTGAAGCATACGATCCATGGTGATGGAAACATTACCGATGATGTATCTATGATCAGACATGTGATGGAAATGAACTTTGATATAAAAAGATAAAAAGGAAGGGAAATTCAGATGAAAGAGATAGCAGAAAAATTTCAGAAATTTGGTGTGGTTCCGGTTGTAGTGCTGGAAGATACAAAAGATGCAGTACCGTTGGCGAAGGCTCTGGTTGAGGGCGGCCTTCCATGTGCAGAGGTGACATTCCGCACAGAAGCAGCAGAAGAGTCTATCCGTCTCATGGCAGAGCAGTTCCCGGAAATGCTTGTGGGAGCAGGTACCGTACTTACAACAGAACAGGTAGACGCGGCTGTTGGCGCCGGAGCAAAATTTATCGTAAGCCCGGGCTTTGATCCTAAGATCGTAGACTATTGTCTGGAAAAAGACATTCCTGTTTTTCCGGGATGTATCACACCATCTGAGGTTGCGCAGGCAGTGAAAAGAGGTCTTAAGGTAGTAAAATTCTTCCCGGCAGAACCGGCAGGCGGAATTTCAATGATCAAGGCTATGGCAGCTCCTTATACAGGAATCCGTTTTATGCCTACCGGCGGGATCAATGCGAAAAACCTTGAGGACTATCTTTCCTGTGACAAAATCCTCTGCTGCGGCGGAAGCTGGATGGTAAAAGGAGATCTTGTGAAGGCAGGAGAATTTGACAAAATAAGAGAACTGACAGCAGAAGCAAAAAAGCTTGCGGATTCCATAAGAAAGTAATCAAACTTAATACACATATTCAATAAAAAAAGCAGAACCCTGCACAACCAGGCAGAGTTCTGCTTTTTTGTCAATTATTGTGAAAATAGATCAATGAAGCAGGATCGGCAGAAGCTTTTTCCGCTTCAGCTGCCAGATCAGCTGCAGGATCCGCAGAAGGTTTCCGAAGATCCATTCGGTAAAGATAAAAGATCCCACCGAAGAAACCGGGAATCAGTCCGGCGTATCCACCGGCACATAAGATCACAGTCAGCTTCACCATCAGTTCTGTCTGAAGTTCCAGACAAACAAGTAATCCTGCAAGAATTCCGGCTGCACTCCATCCAGCTGTCAAAATTGCAAGAAAAACAGCTGGCGCAGGGGCCTTTTTAAAATTTTGATCTAAGTGATTCCACAGTGCTTTATACATAATCCATTCCTCCTGTTTTGCTGGAATTATACTTCTGCTGTTGTCAGCAACAGTCAGCCATAATATTGATTTTCTTTATCTGTCTGTATTATAGAAAAGAAATGTAAAATACAAATGCGCAGGAATGAAAAATCTTTGTAAAATATAAGTAGAAATTGCATTTTGAATTAAGAACCGATATACTTATAAATATAGTTATTGATAATATTCGATCACAGCCGAAAACATTTTTCTACAGCTGTGATACGTGAGTGAGAGAATTAAAAGGGGGCAGATAAAAGCCCCCTGAAATCATATAGAGAGTAAAGAGGAGGGGTGGAAATGGAGCATACGGAAGAATATGTGAAGCTGGAGAATGTATCCAAAATCTATGGCTCAAAAGAAGTGAAGATCATAGCTGTGGATGAGATCAGCTTCCGGATAAAAAAAGGAGAATTTGTGGTTGTGGTAGGACCAAGCGGTGCCGGAAAGACAACGGTGCTGAATATCCTGGGCGGAATGGATAAGGCCACATCCGGCAATGTCTGGATCGATGGAAAAAATATTGCAAAATATACAGACCGGCAGCTGACCGGATACCGACGGGAGGATATTGGATTTGTATTCCAGTTTTATAATCTGGTGCCAAATCTGACTGCATTGGAGAATGTGGAGCTTGCTCTTCAGATCTGTAAGGATCCTCTGGATGCTAGGACAGTTCTGGAGGAAGTAGGGCTGAGGGAGAGACTGACCAATTTTCCGGCACAGTTATCCGGCGGTGAGCAGCAGAGAGTTTCCATAGCCAGAGCGCTGGCGAAGAATCCAAAGCTTCTGCTCTGTGATGAACCTACAGGAGCGTTGGATTATCAGACCGGCAAGGCAATCCTGAAGCTCCTTCAGGATACCTGCAGGGAACGGGGCATGACGGTTATTGTCATTACTCATAACTCTGCATTGACACCTATGGCCGACCGTGTGATCAAGATCAAAAACGGCAAGGTTTCCAGGATGACTGAAAATGCACATCCCACACCAGTGGAAGAGATTGAATGGTAGGTGACGGAATGAAGGCATTACACAAAGATTTCTGGATGGAGATCCGGAAAAGTAAAGCACGTTTTATCTCGATCTTTCTGATCGTGGCACTGGGTGTTGCATTTTTTTCCGGGATCCAGGCGTCTTCTCCGGATATGAGATATTCAGGAGATGCTTATTATGAAGCAGCAAAGCTGATGGATCTGAAGATCCAGGGAACCCTGGGACTGACTCAGCGTGATGTAAAAGCGGTATCGGATATTGACGGTGTGGAACTGGCTGAGGGCAGCTACTCTACGGATGTTATGAGTGGAGAGGACGATGCCAGGAAGGTTCTTCATCTGGAATCTATCAGCAGCAATTTTAATCTACTTACAGCAGATGAAGGAAGGATACCGGAAAAAAGCGGCGAGATTTTTCTGGACAAGCCATTTGCAAAGAATCGGGGGTATAAAATCGGGGATACCATATCTGTCAGTGAGGATGGAGACAGTGAGCTTCTGAAAAAAACAACCTATACAGTTGTGGGAATCGGAAGCAGCCCTCTTTATATTTCATTTAACAGAGGAAATACGACTCTTGGATCCGGTGAGGTCAGCGGCTTCGGATACATTCTTCCTGAGGATTTTGAACAGGAAGCTTTTACCCAGATCTATATTATGGTTCATGAATCTGGGGATGTGATCAGCTATACCGATGCTTACGACAATCTTATCAGGAAAATACAGAAGCGTGTGGAAGGCATCGAAAAAGAACAGTGCAGTCTGCGCTACGATGAGATCGTCGCAGAAGCCAATGAAAAACTGAATGATGCCAGAAAAGAGCTTGAGGACGGAAAGAAGGAATCAGAGGAAAAACTTGGCGACGCGAAGAAAAAGCTGGATGATGGGCAGAAGAAGTATGAGGATGGAAAAAAAGAGTACGAAGATGGAAAACAGCAGCTCAGTGATGCAAAAAAGGAGCTGACCGATGGAAAACAGCAGCTTGCTGACGGAAGAAAACAGATTGAAGATGGATGGTCTCAGCTTAACAGCGCAAAACAGCAGGTGGAAGACGGTCTGTCCCAGTTAAATGCTGCCAGATCCCAGCTTGCTGACTCCGAAGCACAGATAAATGAGAAGCAGTCAGAGCTGACTGCCGGATATGAACAGCTGACTGCCGCAAAACAGCAGGTAAGTGACGGTGAGGCCCAGCTCCGGGAAGCGGAGAAAACACTGGAAAGCAAACAGGCTGAGCTTGACAGTGGAAGAGAACAGTTGGAAACGGGAAAGAATACGATCAAAGAAACAAAGGCTGCTCTCACCAGTCAGAAAGAACAGTGTGAGGCAGGACTTGTACAGGTTTCTGAGGGCGAATCCCAGATCAGTTCCAGTGAAGAAGCCCTTTCCGGGCAGCAGGCACAGCTGGATGAATTGACCAGCCAGAAAGAGGCATTAAGCAGTCAGGCGGCGGAGCTGCAGGCGCAGTATGACGCCGGTGCGGAAGCAGGAAAAAACCAGGAAGAGCTGGCTGAGCTTTCCACGCAGATCCAGACATTAAATGGCCAGATCAGTGCAATGGAAGAACAGATAAATGCCGGCCAGGCACAGCTCGACGGGGCACAGTCAGAGCTTACAGCGAAAAAATCAGAGCTGGCCCAGACAAGAGCTACCTTGGAGAGCAGCCTTGGTCAGATCAATGAGGGCTTCAGCCAAATCAAGGAACAGGAAGAGACACTTTCCCAGACAGAAGCACAGCTGAACGCAGGCCAGGAAGAACTGGATAAAGGGAAAAAAGAGCTGGAAACAAAGAAAGCTGAGCTTTCAGCGGCAAAAGAAGAAATTACGGCAAACCAGGCAACTCTGGATGATGGCCAGAGTCAGCTGGATTCGGCCAGAGCCCAGCTCAGCGCAGGGCGGCAGCAGCTGGAGGAAAAGCAGGCACAGTTAAATGCAGGACAGGCAGAGATCCAGACAAATACGGAAAAGCTTACCAGCAGTCAGGCAGAACTGGATGAAAATGAACAGAAGCTCCTGGATGGTGAAAAAGAGATCCGGGAAAATGAACAGAAATTAAAAGACGCCAAAAAAGACCTGGAGGACGTAAAAAAGAAGCTTTCCGATGGAAAGAAAGAATATCAGGACGGCAAAAAAGAAGCCGATGACAAAATTGCGGAAGCCCAGCAGAAGATCGAGGATGCCCAGAAAGAGGTGGATGATATTGAAACACCGGAGTGGATCGTCACGGACCGCAATGACCTTCCAGAATATTCGGATTTTGGTGATAACGCAGAGCGACTGAAAAACATCGGAAAGGTTTTCCCGATGATATTCTTCCTTGTAGCGGCTCTGATCAGTCTTACCACGATGACACGAATGGTGGAGGAACAGCGAACCCAGATCGGAACCATGAAAGCGCTAGGATATGGAAAAGCATCCATTGCATCCAAGTATCTCAGCTACGCATTTCTGGCTACAGTAGGCGGAAGTATCGCAGGAGTACTTTTCGGAGAAAAGGTTCTTCCGTTTATCATTATCCAGGCGTATGGAATCATGTACTGGAATATTGGCGATCACATGCAGCTGGATTATGAGTTACAATATGCACTGATCGCTTCCGGGGCAGCGGTGATCTGTACTATGGGCGCTACACTGTTTTCCTGCGCAAAAACCCTGGCAGAAACACCGGCATCTCTGATGCGTCCGCCTGCACCGAAAGAAGGAAAACGGATCCTTATTGAACGGATCAGCTTTATCTGGAAGCATCTGAGCTTTTCCTGGAAATCGTCCATGCGAAATCTCTTCCGTTATAAAAAGCGTCTTTTTATGACCATTTTCGGAATTGCAGGAAGCATGGGACTGATGCTTGTAGGATTCGGACTTTATGATTCCATTATGGATATTGCGATTCTCCAATATGACCAGATCCAGCACTATGATGCCATGGTGATCAATGATGAGGATGCCACAGACAGCCAGGAAAAGGATCTTCTGAAATTTCTGGATGGAAACAGCGAGATCGATCACTATACCCGTGTGCAGCTCACCAAGATGACGGCACCAAAAGAAAAGGGAAGTGTCAGTATCTATGTGTATGTTCCGGAAAATACGGAAAATTTTAAAGAGGATGTAACATTACGTGACAGAAAGTCCCACGAGCAGTATGAGCTTACCGATGATGGAGCGGTGATCTGTGAAAAAACGGCTTCTCTTATCGGTGTGAAAGCAGGAGACAAGATCACCCTGGAGAAAGACAACAGAAAGTATAAAGTAAAGATCACTGCTGTCACAGAGAACTATATGGGACATTACGTTTACATGACCCCATCCTGCTATGAAAAAACATTCGGGGAGAAACCGAAGTATTCAAGTACAGTATATACTATGAAAGAGGATGCAGAGAGTGATCTGGAAACTCTTGGAAATGCGATCCTGAAATATCCGGCAGCTTTAAGTATCAGCTATACAAGCAGCACAGCAGGTCAGGTAGAGCGAATGCTGGGATCCCTCGGAGCGGTGATCTGGGTCCTGATCATTTCTGCCGGAATGCTGGCATTTGTGGTACTGTATAATCTGAACAACATCAATATCACAGAGCGGCAGAGAGAGCTTGCAACATTGAAGGTCCTGGGATTTTATGATGGCGAGGTTTCCCAGTATGTATTCCGGGAAAATATCCTGCTGTCCTTCATAGGGATTCTGGCAGGCGCAGTGTTCGGAATCCTCCTTCACCGATATGTGATCACAACCGTTGAGGTAGATGCGGTGATGTTTGGAAGAAATATCAAGCCAATAAGCTTTGTCTACAGTGGGATCATTACCTTTGGATTCTCCATGTTTGTAAATATGGTAATGCATTTTAAGCTGAAAAAGATCAATATGGTAGAGTCACTGAAGAGCGTGGAATAAAATAATGAAATGATAAGACTGTCTGCATACAGGAATTTTACATATTTCCCTGTATGCAGGCAGTTTTGTAATGAATATCCTGAAAGACTGGGATGACCATGATCTGCCTGAAGCTAATTTTGTAAGTATTTCACAATTGAAATGTAAACGTTTTCCTGTAAGATGTAACCATAGAATTCTTCCGGAGGAATTTTAAATATGGCAAATATAGATATTAAATTTATCGCGAAAAAAAGCGGGTGTTCGATCGCTACAGTTTCCCGTGTTATCAACCGTTCCAAACCAGTCAGCGAGAAGCTGCAGAAAAGAGTGGTAGATACCATCAGAAAGTACAATTATAATCCCAGCGTTCACGCACAGTATCTGGCTGGTAAGAAGTCAAAACTGTTCGGCTTTATAATGACAAACTACATTAATCAGTATCAGCTTCTGTTGTTTCGGTATCTGAATGAGTTTGCATGTAAGATGGGATATGGCTGTATTATCCGTTATTGCAATTCAGGATTTGAGGAAAAACTGGAAGCATTAAGAGAACTGGAGATCAGAGGAATCGAAGTCTGCTTTAGCCTTTTTCTGCTCTCACGGGAAGAGGAAGCGTATATAAAAGAACATTTTAGGATTAAAGTCTGTCATATGCAGTCACCGGAAATGCGTTTGAATATCATGGAAAAAAATGAAAGCTCTGTCTATGAGACCATATGCTATCTTGCCCAGCTTGGCCACAGAAGGATAGGGGGCATCTTTTGCATTGACGAAATGGACGACAGCTTCCTTATTGCAAGGAAACGGGGATTTTTAAGAGCTGTAAAGCAGATGCAGCTGGATCAAGAAGAGTCCCTGATCGGTCAGATCCATGGAGACTATGAAAAAAGCAGTCTGATTTCTGTGATAGAGAAGATATTTGTACCTCAGAAGCTGCCAACGGCATTGTTTTGTTTTAGCGATGAAGTTGCGATAGAGGTAATGTCCTGGATCATGAAGCATGGTTACAGAATTCCGGAGGACGTATCTGTAGTTTCGTTTGACGGTATTCCGTTTTCGGAACGCATAACGCCCTCACTGTCTACGATCAGTCAGCCGGTAGAATATCAGGCAAAAAGTATCATAAACGGCATGCTGTATCTACAGGATGGAGTCGAGAGACCATGTGATGAAAAGGAAAATGAATATCTGCTGCAGATCCGTGACAGTGTGGGGATTCCTGGTCATTATGAAAAATAGGAGGAAAAATATGAAAGCGAAAAAATTAATTGCCGCTGGTATTGCGGCATCAATGTCACTGCTGACTCTTGCAGGATGCGGAACAGCCGGAAATACTGGCAATTCCGGAGGAGACACCGCCAAAGAAGATACCGTCAAGGAAGATACAGCCAAAAAAGATACAGACGAAGAAGATACAGGCTCTGTATATTTCCTGAATTTTAAATCTGAGCTTTCCGCTGAATGGGAAGAAGTAGCAGGAAGCTTTACAAAAGAAACCGGAATCAATATGAAAGTAGTTACGGCAGGAAGCGGAACCTATGAGCAGACATTAAAATCCGAGCTTTCCAAAAAAGAAATGCCGACACTTTTCAATGTTAACGGACCGATCGGCTATCAGACCTGGAAAGATTACTGTGCTGATCTGAAGGATTCCCAGATTTATGAATGGCTGACTGACAAAGATATGGCGATCACAGACGGAGATGGCGTATATGCTATACCGTATGCGGTAGAAGGATATGGAATCATCTACAATGATGCAATTATGAAGAAGTATTTTGCACTTCCGGATAAAGCCGTTGATATTTCAGATACAAAAGAGATCAAAAATTTCGACACACTTAAAACTGTAGTAGAGGATATGACAAAGCATAAAGATGATCTTGGAATCCAGGGAGTTTTCGGATCTACTTCATTTGCTCCTGGAGAAGACTGGCGCTGGCAGACACATCTTATGAATCTTCCGATCTACTATGAGTATAAAGATGATGACGTAGATAATCTGGATGAGATCAAATTTACATACAATAAGAATTTCAAAAATATTTTTGATCTTTATCTGAACAATTCATGTACAGAGCCAACTATGGTCGGTGCTAAAAATGTTGAGGAATCCATGGCAGAATTTGCAATGGGCGATGTGGCTATGATCCAGAATGGAAACTGGGGATGGGCAATGATCTATGACCTGGATGGAAACGTAGTCAAAGAGGATGATATTAAGTTCCTTCCAATCTACACAGGAGTAGAGGGAGAAGAAAAACAGGGACTCTGTGTTGGAACAGAAAACTATATCTGTGTAAACAGCAAGGCTAATGAAGCTGACCAGAAAGCTTCTCAGAAGTTCCTTGAGTGGCTGTTCAACAGTGACAGCGGAAAAGCATACTGTAATGGAATCCTTGGAATGATTCCTCCGTTTACCACATTTGGAGAGGATGAAAGACCGGATAACCCGCTTGTACAGGATATGCTGACTTATATGAACGATGATTCTTTATACACGGTCAACTGGGATTTTGCAACATTCCCGAGCCAGGAATTTAAAAACCAGCTTGGAAGCTATCTTCTTGAGTATGCACAGGGAAGTATGGAATGGGATGATGTAGTGAAGAAGACAATCGACTGCTGGGCATCGGAGAAAGCTCTGATCGCACAATAGTAGAAGAGCATGGGCAGAGACAGAAATGTTTCTGCCCTGTGTAATAAAAGAGAGGGTTTGTAAAAGATGGAAAAAGCTTTTAAAAAGAGATTTGTGATATTGGTACTGCCAACACTGATCGCATTTACAGTTGCATTTATTATTCCATTTATACTGGGAATTTATCTTTCATTTACTAAATTTACGACTGTGGCAGATGCACAGTGGGTTGGACTGAGCAATTATATAGTTGCATTCCAGGATAAGGATTTCCTGGCTTCTCTCTGGTTTACCGTTAAATTTGTGCTTGTAAATCTTGTGACTATCAATCTGATCGCTTTTGCACTGGCCTATGTGCTGTCGAGAAAGCTCCGTGGAACAAATATTTTTCGAACAGTTATATTTATGCCAAATCTCCTGGGCGGAATCGTACTTGGTTATATCTGGCAGCTGATCATCAATGGTGTTCTTGCTTTTTTCAAAACAACGCTTACTGTGAAGGCCTCATACGGATTCTGGGGAATGGTGATCGCCATGAACTGGCAGATGATCGGATATATGATGGTTATTTACATTGCGGCTATCCAGAATATTTCAGAGGATGTAAAGGAAGCGGCTCTTATCGATGGAGTAAACCGGAGACAGATGGTTACAAAGATCATCCTGCCTCTGATCATGCCTGCAATTACGATCTGTCTGTTTATGACAACGACAAATGCATTTAAAATGTTCGACTTAAACCTTGCTCTGACAGCAGGACTTCCGGGAAAATCAACTTCGCTGGTTGCACTGGACATCTATAATTCATTCTACAACAGGATGGGATATGAGGGAATAGGACAGGCAAAAGCGGTGCTGTTCTTGCTGATCGTAGCTGCAATCTCAGTAACGCAGCTTGTTGTCACACGGCGTAAGGAGGTTGAAAGCTGATGAAAAACAAGAAAAGCGAAATAGCAATGATCGTAATTCTTACAGTGATCTCGGTTTTATTTATTGCCCCGATCATTATTGTATTTATGAATTCCTTTAAGAGCAAGCTGTATATCAACAGTACACCGTTTGCACTTCCTAATGCTGACTCCTTTGTAAAAATGGCGAATTATGGAGAGGGTCTGATCAAGACTGGTTTTATACAGGCATTTTTTATTACTTTATTTATAACTGTAGCATCTGTGGTCCTTATTGTTCTGCTGACTTCGATGACAGCATGGTATCTGGTACGTGTAAAAAGTCATTTTACAAAGGTACTGTATTATCTGTTCGCTTTTGCAATGATCGTACCGTTCCAGATGGTTATGTTTACTCTTGTTAAAGTGTCAAATATGTTTAAGCTGGACAATCTGATCGGCATTGTGTTTATCTATGTAGGATTTGGCGCCGGCTTGTCAGTGTTTATGTTTACAGGTTTTATCAAATCAATCCCGGTTTCTTTGGAAGAAGCGGCAATGATCGATGGTTGTTCTATTATGAAAATCTACTTTAATGTCGTGCTTCCTGTGATACGTCCTACCGTCATGACAGTTGCGATCCTGAATGCCATGTGGATCTGGAACGACTATCTGCTTCCATATCTTGTAATTGGCTCTGAATACAAAACGATCTCTGTAGCGATCCAGTATCTTAGAGGAGGATATGGCTCTATCGATCTGGGACTTATGATGGCTATGCTGGTGTTGGCGATCATACCAATCGTTATTTTCTATATGGTCTGCCAGAAATGGATCATACAGGGAGTAATTGCCGGAGCGGTAAAAGGATAAGGAGGAGACGAGCATGAAAAAAGTATTATACGAGGAATTACTTCCGGAAGAATGTGTACAGAGGATAAAGGAGATGCCGGTTGCCTATCTGCCACTTGGCACACTGGAATGGCATGGTCCGCATATGCCTCTTGGAGCTGACGGGATCCAGTCAAAAGAACTGTTTGTCCGGGTGGCGGAAAAGGTCGGTGGTGTAGTGCTTCCGATGCTGTTCATGGGACCTGACCGTTTATTTGATGATCGGGGAACTGTATTTTATGGAATGGATATCAATACAGAGGGCGCACTGAATACTTATTGTGCCCAGCAGATGAAAGGCAGTGCTTACTGGATGGAAAAGGGACTGTTTCAGGATCTGCTGCGCAGTATTTTTGCACAGCTTTCCAGAGCAGGAGTCCGCATCGTTGTGGGACATGGACACGGTCCGTCAACAAATGCATTTCAGGAAATGAAGGAAGAGGCAGAAGAAAAATACGGACTGTGCATTATGACAGCATGGACCTATGCGGATGATGAGAGACTGAAATATCAGAATGATCATGCCGGAGCAAATGAGACCTCTATTGTAATGGCTGTTCGGCCGGAACTGGTTGACTTTGGACAGGTAAAAGAAGATGAGAGTAATCTGATCGGTATTGCAGGACGTCATCCGGTCCGAGAATCATCGGAAGCATTCGGAAATGAAATTCTGGAATATACAATGAAAACACTGATCGCAGGCATTGAGAAGGAGTACAAAACAATAAAAGAAAGATAGATAAAAAAATATCTCCATTGGAAAAAATAACCGGTGGAGATATTCTATTTTATTTTGATTTTTACTTTTGAAATAAGGTCTCTGTCTTGACAAAAAAAGAAAATTTCATTATAGTAGGAACATGGCAAAGGTGTTGAATAAGAGGAGTATGCAGATCTACGCTGACAGAGAGAAATGCACAGACGCAAGAGAAGCGCAGGCTGAAAGGCATTTTCAGATGGAGGACTGCAGAAGGTAGCTTAGGAGCCGGGAAACTGAAAGCAGAAATGCAGAACAGATGCAGATGCTGCTGTGTAGGTTTTCACGTACCCCGCGTTAAGGGACAAGAGATAGACGGGAATAACAGATGTTTTTTCCGGATAATGAAGGTGGTACCGCGAGAATGATCGCCCTTCGCACATTAGTTATTGGCTTTTGTGTGGAGGGCGTGTTTTTTCTTGCAGAGAACAGGAACATTTTAAGGTTCCTATAATCAGAAAGATTCAGGAGGAAAACATGAGTAAAGAACTTGCAAAGACTTATGATCCCAAGGGTATTGAGGATCGTCTGTACAAAAAATGGATGGATAACGGATACTTCCATGCAAAAGTTAATCCGGACAAAAAACCTTTTACAATTGTAATGCCGCCGCCCAATGTAACCGGACAGCTGCATATGGGACATGCACTGGATGAGACCATGCAGGATATACTGATCCGTTTCAAAAGAATGCAGGGCTATGAGGCCCTCTGGCAGCCGGGAACTGACCATGCAGCCATCGCTACAGAGGTTAAGGTGACAGAGAAGCTTCGTAAGGAAGGGATTGATAAGAACGAGATCGGCCGTGACGAATTTATGAAACATGCCTGGGCATGGAAAGAGGAGTACGGCGGAAAGATCATCAATCAGCTGAAAAAGCTGGGAGCATCTGCAGACTGGGAGCGTGAGCGCTTTACCATGGATGAGGGCTGCTCCAAGGCTGTTCAGGAAGTATTTATCCGCCTTTATGAGAAAGGCTATATCTACAAAGGCTCCAGGATCATCAACTGGTGTCCTGTATGCCAGACCTCTATTTCTGATGCAGAGGTTGTGCATGAAGACCAGGACGGATTTTTCTGGCACATCAATTATCCCATCGTAGGTGAGGAAGGACGTTTTGTTGAGATCGCAACCACTCGTCCGGAGACACTTCTCGGTGATACAGCAGTTGCTGTAAATCCGGAGGATGAGAGATATAAAGATCTTGTAGGCAAGATGCTGAAACTTCCTCTTACAGACAGAGAGATCCCGGTTATTGCCGATGAGTATGTTGACAAGGAATTCGGAACAGGCTGCGTTAAGATTACACCGGCACATGACCCCAATGACTTCGAGGTTGGACGCCGCCATAATCTTGAGGAGATCAATATCCTTAACGATGATGCGACTATCAACAGCCTTGGCGGAAAATATGCAGGTATGGACCGTTACGAGGCACGTAAGGCCATGGTAGAAGACCTGAAAGAGCAGGGACTCCTTGTAAAAGTTGTTCCGCACAGTCACAGCGTTGGTACCCATGATCGCTGCGGTACAACCGTAGAGCCAATGATCAAACCACAGTGGTTTGTAAAAATGGATGAAATGGCAAAAGCTGCCATCAAGACTCTGGACGACGGAAATCTTCAGTTTGTTCCGGCACGTTTTGACAAGACTTACCTGCACTGGCTGGAGAATATCCGTGACTGGTGTATTTCCCGTCAGCTCTGGTGGGGACACAGAATCCCGGCTTATTACTGCGATGAGTGCGGTGAGATGGTTGTTGCAAGAGAAATGCCTGAGAAGTGCCCGAAATGCGGATGCACACATATGCACCAGGATGAGGACACTCTGGATACCTGGTTCAGTTCCGCACTGTGGCCATTCTCCACGCTTGGATGGCCGGATAAGACACCGGAGCTTGAGTACTTCTATCCGACAGATGTTCTGGTAACCGGATATGATATCATCTTCTTCTGGGTTATCCGTATGGTATTTTCCGCACTGGAGCAGACCGGTGAGACTCCGTTCCACCATGTACTGATCCACGGCCTGGTACGTGACTCCCAAGGACGTAAGATGAGTAAATCCCTTGGAAACGGTATCGATCCGCTGGAAGTTATCGATAAATACGGTGCAGATGCACTTCGTCTGACTCTGATGACAGGTAATGCACCTGGAAATGACATGCGTTTCTACTGGGAGCGTGTAGAGTCCAGCCGTAACTTTGCAAACAAGATCTGGAATGCATCCCGTTTCATTATGATGAACCTGGAAGGAAAGACCGTAACAGAGCCGGAAGACCTGAACGCTCTTTGCAACGAGGATAAATGGATCCTTTCCAGACTGAACACCGTGATCCGCGATGTTACCGAGAACATGGATAAATATGAGCTTGGAATCGCTGTACAGAAAGTTTATGACTTCCTGTGGGATGAGCTCTGTGACTGGTATATCGAGATGGCCAAAGTAAGACTGTGGAAAGCAGAGGAGAACCCGGCAGCAGCAAACGATGCACTGTGGACACTTCGCACTGCACTGACACAGGGACTGAAGCTTCTTCATCCGTTCATGCCGTTTATCACAGAGGAGATCTACTGCACACTGCTTCCTGAGGAAGAGTCCATTATGATCTCTGACTGGCCGGTATACAAAGATGAGATGAACTTTGCAGATGCTGAGAAAGCAGTTTCAAGCTTCCAGGAGGTTGTACGTGGAATCCGTAACACCAGAAACGAGATGAACGTACCGCAGAACAGAAAGACAAATATCTACATCGTAGGCAAGGATGCAGAGTGCTGTGCACGTTTTGAGTCCTGCAAGAAATCCTTTACAAACCTTGCGTTTGCAAAAGAGATCCACGTACAGCAGGATAAGAACGGAATCGGTGAGGATGCGGTATCCATCGTTGTGGCAGACGGTGTGGTTTATCTGCCGCTGGAGGATCTGATCGACCGTGAAAAAGAAATCGAACGTCTCACAAAAGAGCAGGAGCGACTTACAAAAGAAATCGCACGCTGCGAGGGAATGCTGAACAATCCGAATTTTGTGAACAAGGCACCTGCAGCCAAGGTAGAGGCAGAGAAGGAGAAACTTGAGAAATACAAAGAGATGAAAGAGAAAGTGAACCTGCAGTTAACACAGATGGTGAAATAACGAAGGAGTGTTTTAATGAAGTGGTGTAACTTTTTCAATAAGATTTCGCTGATACTTCAGGCTCTGGGCTGTGCAGTCCTGTACTTTGTGATCGAGGCCATATGCAGGCACTCGTTCACAGAGGCGTGGACCTACATGACCACAAGGCCGCTTGTATTTGCTTATAATGCAGCGTTTATCTTTACGACGATGCTGATTGTTTATCTCTTCCGAAAGAGAATTTTCTGGCGTATCTTTGTGGGCAGCTTATGGCTGTTTCTGGGAATCGTAAACGGTGTGCTTCTTCTCAACCGTGTCACACCGTTTACAGGACCGGATGTGAAGAATCTGACAGATGGTCTCAGTATTGCAAAAAAATATCTGACCCATACCCAGATGACCATAGGTGCAGTTCTTCTGGGAATTGCGGTTCTAATCCTTCTGATCATCCTGATAAGGTCGCCGAAGTACAGAGGCAAGCTGAAATATAAGGTGAATATTCCACTGGTCCTGGTTGGGGTTCTTGCATTTGGAGGAATCACACAGCTTGCTCTGGAAAAAAGAGTTCTTTCCAATTATTTTGGAAATATTGCCATAGCTTATGAGGATTACGGATATCCTTACTGTCTGGCAACGACGATCTTTAATACCGGAATCAGTGCACCGAGAGATTATTCCAAAAGCGAGATCAAAAGGATCGAGAAGTCGGAAGAAAATCTTCCGGAAACGAAAGAAGGCAGTCATCCGAATATTCTGTTTTTGCAGCTGGAGTCCTTTTTTGATCCTACGCTGGTAAATTATCTGGAGCTGTCAGAAGATCCTATTCCGAATTTCAGAAAGCTGATGAAGGAGTATTCCTCCGGATATTATAAGGTACCTTCCGTAGGAGCCGGAACCGCAAATACTGAGTTTGAATCCATTACTGGAATGAGCCTTCATTATTTTGGACCGGGAGAATATCCTTACAAGAGTATCCTTAAGGAAACTACATGTGAGAGCGCGCCGTATGTTCTGAAGAATCTGGGCTATACTGCCCATGCAGTACATAACAATGAGGCGAATTTCTACGGAAGAAGAAGCATTTTCCCGAATCTGGGATTTGATACCTTTACTTCGGCAGAGTACATGAAGGATGAAAACCAGAAGAACCCGTTGGGCTGGACCAAGGACAGTGTCCTCACCGATGAGATCGTCAAGTGTCTGGATTCCACAGAAGGACCTGATTATGTATATACTATTTCCGTACAGGGACATGGAGATTACCCTTCAGAACCGGTGCTGGAAAATCCGGAGATCACAGTTTCCGGGGCCCCTACGGACGAGCTGAACAATAAGTGGGAGTATTATGTAAATCAGATCCATGAGATGGATGATTTTGTCAAAGAGCTGACTGATAAGCTGGCAGATTATCCGGAGGATGTGGTACTGGTTATGTATGGTGATCATCTGCCAACCATGGGACTGACTGTGGAGGATGTGGAGAATAAATATCTGTTCCAGACAGAGTATGTGATGTGGGATAATTTCGGACTTAAGAAAAAGAAAGAAAATCTTGCGGCATACCAGATGGCAGCAGAGGTTATGGACCGTGTAGGTATCCATGAGGGAAATACTTTCAAGTATCATCAGGCAAGAAGAAATACCAAAAATTATCAGGTGGATCTGGAGACCCTGCAGTACGATCTTCTTTACGGAAAGCAGTATACATATGACGGAGAGAATCCTTTTGAGCGGACAAAGATGCGTATGGGAATCTATGATACCACACTGGATTCCATTCAGGTTGTGTCTGAGACGGATCACACCTATTATATCCAGGGAACAAACTTTACGCCGTCCAGCCAGGTGAAGATCAACGGAGAATGGTACGATACGGTTTACGTGAATCCTACCAAGCTGATTATTACCGGAAAAGAACTGGATGATTTTGACCGGATCTCGGTAGTGCAGCGAAGCAACAGTTCCACCAGAAAAGCCATGACCAAGAGCCATGACCGGGCAGTTTATGCACTGCTTGCTGACAGCAAGTGGAAGCTTGACAGTGAAAAGAGCAGTTCTGATACAGGGCTAACGGATACAGCGTCAGAAACGGGATCCACAGAAGATTCCGGTGAAGAAAACAGTACAGACAACCAGTAAATGACATAGAAAAGATACTCCGATACAAAAAATGTCGGATAAAATATTACGATTAGGACTGGACATCTTCCACCACTATTATATAATGGTATCGTAACGAACAGAAGGGGAGAAGCTTTTCTCCCCAAAAGTTCTTTACGAATACATTATAGATAAGTGATGGTTTTTTTTATGAATTACGAAGAAGCAGTTGCGTATATTGAAGATATACCGAGATTTACTACTAAGAACAGCCTGGACCATACCAGAGAATGTTTAAAAAGACTTGGAGATCCGCAGAGGAAATTCCGTGTGATCCATGTGGCAGGAACCAACGGAAAGGGAAGTACCTGTGCTTTTATCACATCGGTCCTTCGGGAAGCAGGATATTCCTGCGGACTTTTTACATCTCCTCATCTGGTGGAGATCAACGAGCGTTTTCAGATCAACGAGGAAGTGATCGATGACGATACCTTCCTTTGTGCTTTTGAAAAAGTTAAAAAGCTTTCCGATGAGCTGGTTGCGGAGGGCAGCTATCATCCCACCTATTTTGAGACACTCCTTCTGATGGGAATGGTGATCTTTGCAGAAGCCGGCGTGGATTATGTAACACTGGAGACCGGCCTTGGCGGACGTCTGGATGCAACCACTGCGGTGGAGGATCCGGCAGCCTGTGTGATCACATCCATCAGCCTGGATCATATGCAGTATCTTGGGAATACGGTTTCCGAGATCGCAGGAGAGAAGGCAGGGATCATGGTGCCGGGTGTTCCGGTGATCTACGACGGAAATGATCCGGATGCGGCCGTAGTGATGCGTGAGAATGCAGAGAAGCTGGGATGTCCATATTATGAGCTGAAACGGGAAGATACAGAGATCCATAAGATCACAAAGGACGGAATCCGATTTTCTCTTAAGGACAAGACATATGGCGATACCGTATTTGACATACCGTTTATCGCCCGTTATCAGGTTATGAATGCAGCTCTTGCGGTAAAAACCATTCAGGTACTGGAAGATCAGATCCCGGTATCTCTGGAGGCTCTGAAGGCCGGTATGGCCAAAACACGCTGGCAGGGAAGGATGGAAACGGTTCTTCCGGGTGTGATCGTGGATGGCGCACATAACGAAGACGGTGTTGAGAAGTTTGTAGAGACAGCAGAACATTTCCAGAAGGAATTTCCTCTGACTTTGCTGTTTTCCGCAGTGGATGACAAGGACTATACGGATATGATCCGTACGATCTGTACCAGGATCCGTTTCCGACATGTGATCGTCACACAGGTAGGCGGATACCGTAAAGTTCCGGTCGAAGAGCTTGCGGAGATCTTCCGTGAAGACGGAGTACCGGAAGTTGAAGCAATAGAGGATGTTCCGGCAGCTTTTGAACGGGCAGTAAAGGAAAAAGGCGAGGATGGAATGCTGTTCTGTGTAGGATCCCTTTATCTGGTCGGTGAGATCAAGGCTGTGATCAGGAGGAAAAAATTATGATCGATTATGAAGAGGAACTGAAGAAATTTGAACCATGTCTGGATGTGGCAGATGTAGAAGGCGCCATTTATGACCGGGAGATCACAGATATCATGGATGTACTCCAGGAGATGCTGCGTGAGGTCAAGAGCAACAGACGTGTAAGATAAGGAGAAGTGAATGAACTGCATAAACTGTGGAGCGTTCCTGACAGATACAGATCTGGATTACTGTCCGCACTGTGGAGCCAATGTACTGATCCAGAAGAAGGTGGATTACCTTTCCAAGCTTTATTATAACCAGGGCCTGGAAAAAGCCAGTATCCGGGATCTGTCCGGGGCGATCAGCTGTCTGAAGCAGAGTCTTGCCTATGACAAACGGAATATCCGTGCGAGAAATCTTCTTGGCCTTGTATATTTTGAGACCGGTGAGGTGGTTGCCGCACTGAGTGAGTGGGTCATCAGCAAGAATATCCAGAAGAATCGGAATCTGGCTTCAGAATATATTGCCAGGCTTCAGGCAAACCAGAACAAACTGGAAACGATCAACGAAAGCATCAAGAAATACAACAATGCCCTTGCCATGTGCAGGGAAGGCCATGAGGATATGGCGGCCATCCGCCTGAAAAAGATCCTGTCCCAGAATCCCAAGCTGATCAAGGGGTATCACCTTCTTGCGCTGATCCAGATGAAGAATCAGGAGTGGAACAAGGCAAGAAGAACCCTGAAAAAAGCAGCCAGGATCGACAAGACCAATACCACTACACTTCGTTTCCTGCGTGAAGTTGACGAGCAGACGGGTGTTACCACAAAGATAGAAAAACGGCGTAAGGGCTTGTTTGGAAATGAAAAAAATGAGAATGATAATATTTCCGGAGAAATCGTTGTAAGGCCGTCGTCTTATAAAGAAAGATCAAAGATATCACTTTTCTTTACCACGGTACTTGGATTTGCGGCAGGTGCGGCAGCATTCTGGCTTCTTGTACTGCCGGCTGTGAAACAGGATATTTACAGGCAGGCCAATGAGCAGATCATACAATACAGTGATTCTCTTTCCAGCCAAAGTGTGGAGCTTACCAAGGCTCAGGGAGAAGTTGCCCAGTCCAGTGATACGGCAGATGCAGTTGCCAAGCAGGCAGAGGAAGAGCAGAAACGCAGTCAGAGCTATGAGGCTTTGTTTAATGCATATACTGCCATGCAGCAGGAGGATCTGGATACAGCGGCGTTGGAACTACAGAAGGTATATGTGGATACACTGTCAGATTCTGCAAAGGGGATTTACAGTACTATCAGCGGAAAGACCGGTGTAAGCGGGATCGAGAGCGGAGCTTCTGGCGGAACGTCCAGTGCTGATAGCAGCACAGATAGAACAGCTGAAGCTGGAGCGGATGCCGCAGCTTCGGCGGGAGAAGATGCACAGAGCTCTGACGGAGATTCCGGAGAAGACAGCAGCTACAGTGACGGAGGATATGAGGATTCCTCTTACGATGGAGGTTATACAGAATAAAAAAGATCATAACTCATACAGAGGAGAAACCTCGGATAAGGGGAATGTGCGTTGGTGCATTCCTCTTTTTTTACCCTTTGGTCATGAAAAATGGAATAAAAAATCAAAAATGGGGGAATGATAGAATGACATCAGGTTTTGAAAAATCCGGAACCGTGCTGACTGTACATCTTCCGGCGGAACTGGATCATCCGGCTTCTGATGAGATCCGGAGAGATTCAGACCGGATTATCGGACATAACTATATAAAAAATATGATTTTTGATTTCTCAGAGACCGTTTTTATGGATAGTTCCGGGATCGGTCTGCTGATGGGTAGGTACCGGGCACTTGGCATGAGGGGGAAATGTGTGCAGGTTGTCAATGTGAACAGTCATATTGCAAAGCTTCTGCGGCTATCCGGAGTGGGAAAATATATTGAAATCTGTGGAATTAAAAAATCGGCAGGTGAACAGGAGGGTGTTTATGATGGAAAACACAAATGAAATGACGATCATTTTTGACAGCAGACCGGTAAATGAAGCACTGGCAAGAGTTGCTGTGGCTTCATTCTGCACACAGCTGAATCCTACGCTGGAGGAAATTTCGGATCTGAAGACCGCAGTATCGGAGGCAGTGACCAACTGCATCATACACGGGTATGAAGGGGAGATACATAAGATTCGGGTAGAATGTCGTCTCCGGGGGCAGGAGCTTCAGGTAGATGTGACAGATCACGGAGCCGGGATCCCGGATATCAAAAAAGCCATGGAGCCTCTGTTTACCACAAAGGCTGATAAAGACCGCTCCGGTATGGGGTTTACATTCATGGAGGCGTTTATGGATGAGCTTCAGGTGGAATCGGAGGTTGGCCGTGGAACTACAGTGCACATGAAAAAGATCATCAGGAGGTAACTATGGATCGTACTCTTGTCCTCATCGGGCGTGCACACCAGGGGGATAAAGCGGCAAGAGATCTTTTGTTTGAGGAAAATACAGGACTGATATACAGTGTGGCAAAGCGTTTTCTGGGACGAGGGGTGGAGATGGAGGATCTGTTCCAGATCGGCAGCATCGGACTTCTGAAAGCTGTGGATAAGTTTGACATGTCCTATGATGTGAAATTTTCCACCTATGCCGTTCCCATGATCATCGGAGAGATCAAACGTTATCTCAGGGACGACGGGATACTGAAGGTAAGCCGTTCTCTGAAGGAAAACCACTACAGGATCTATCAGGTGAGAGAAGCACTGACACGCCGGCTGGAGCGGGAACCTACGACGGGAGAAATGGCAGAGGAAATGGGAATTTCCATAGAAGAACTGGTAATGACCATGGAATCCGGTGCAGAGGTGGAATCTCTTCACAAAACGATCTATCAGGGTGAGGGAACGGAGATTTCTCTGATGGACAAGCTTCCGGAAAAAGAAAACCGGCAGGAAAAAGTACTGGACAGGATTTTTCTGGAAGAGATACTGGGAACTCTGGAGGCAAAGGAGCGGAGGCTGATCTATATGCGGTATTTTCAGAACATGACCCAGATGGAGATCGCCCATGAGCTTGGCGTATCCCAGGTACAGGTATCCAGAATGGAAAAGAGGATCCTGCGCAGTCTGCAGGAATCCGCAGAGAAAAAATAAAAGAGAGCCATGAGAAATGCTGCTGTTTTCTCATGGCTCCTTTTTGTGGGCAGCAGATTTAGTCAGACTGCTGCTTTTTTATGAAAAAGTACATTTTTGTATTTGAAAAGTGCTCCAAGAAGGATCATACCGATCACACCGGCTGAGATAAATTCGCCGGCTCCTACTGTGAGCATCATAAACGGGATAGGAAGGTTAATGCCATATCCGTAACGAAGCACAAGAGGAACGATCACAATGTTGGAAACGATCGGCGGGATTGGGGCTGTCCATTTGCCTGTATTGCGAAGCTTGTAGGTAAAGAATGCACCGATAAGTGTGGCAATGCTTCCGAAAATGATGTCAACCGGAATCGCACCGCCAAGAAGATTGGCGATGATACATCCCACGAACAGTCCCGGGATGGCAGCCGGTGTGAAGAACGGAAGAACGGTCAGCGCCTCGGAAAACCGGATCTGAACTTCACCGAAGCTAAGTGGCGCGAATACCAGTGTCAGGACAACATATACAGCTGCAATGGCAGCTCCCTGTACCAGAAAATGAGTACCTTTGTTTTTCATGTTTTTTATTCTCCTTTAGTTTTGTTTTACGAGTGGAAGGTCACGAACACTCGGCACATTTATAGGCGGTGACCGCCTTGTAAGCCCTGTACGACCTTGGTTTTTGCGGGCTTTTGCAGCGAAACTGAGTATAGCATAAGGGGCGTGGAAATGCAAGGTACGATCCTGACTATTTGATAACCCTGGCCTGTGTGGACAGACCCTGGCTCTGAAACAGCTTTTTGTAAGAGGAAAGTCTGCTTGCCGGAACCTTTACAGTCAGTTTTTTGTAATTATTCTGACCTGCTCTTGTGAAGATATATTTACCTGAGCTTTTGGAAGTAAGACGTCCTGTCTGTATGGTGACAGAGGTAAGGGCCTTACAGTCACAGAAAGCTTTTGTGCCGATCGCAGAAACTCGGGAACCGATTTTTACAGTACGAAGACTTGTGCATCCCTGGAAGGCTCCGGCACCTATGCTTGTGATATTTCCTGAAATCGTTACCTGTTTCAGGTTTTTACAGTTTTTGAAGGCATTGGCTGCAATGGCTGTGACTTTGTAGGTTTTTCCGTTAGCTTTGACAGTGGCCGGAATCTTTGCAGTGACAGTATTGCGTGAACGTGGTCCCTTCAGTGCTACGGAAGTCCCGGTGGTATTGACTGTGTAGACATTATAAGCATCCCGGAATGTTTTTGCAGTCTGTGGCTTTGGTGTGGCTGCAGGAGTGATCTGGAAATTTAAGGTGATGGTTCCGTAGAAATGGTAATCACCGATGATCTTCAGGGTAGCAGTTCCTGCTTTTTTATTGTTCTGGTATGTCACATGATAATCATTGATGCCAGAAAGCTTTGCTTTTCCAAGAGTTACGGTTGGAACGGGCTTTATGTCAGAGCCTGTATAGGTATATGTTTTTTTGATCCCTGTTACAGCTGCATCGGAAATATTGCATGCATAGCTGATATTGTTTTTCTTGGCATATGTAACTGCGTAAGAGCCGTACGGAGCATGGATCTTGCAAAAATATGCATGAGAGTTGACATACCCGTAGCCGCCCCACACAGCATCCGTTCCAATGCTTTTAACAGTATCAGGTATGTTGATCCTGGATAGCTTGTCACAGTAGGCGAAAGCTTCTTTTCCGATCTTTGTGACCCCTTTCTGGATGTCCACTTCTTTCAGCTCAGGAAGATAAACAAAGGCCCTTTCGGAAATACTTGTGATCCCGGGCTTTATTATTACCTTTCTGATCTGGTTTTTGATAGCTTTCCAGGAGGAATCGCTGTAGAAGGTAAACCAGCCTTTTGTTGAAGAGACCGGGTATCGGTGGTTTTCCTCTGTGGAAATAGAAAGTGGTCCGTAGCCGGAGATCGTAAGGATACCGTTTTTGAAATTCCAGGTTGCGTTGTCACCTGCGATATGGTAAGTTTTTTTGTCAGCTTTTCCGTTGTCGGAATTAATGGAATAAAAGTTCAAGGTGTTGGAGTTTGAAGCATAATAAACGACCCTGGAATCCTTTACCACAGGCTGACAGTCAGAAATCGGAGCAGCTGTTGTAAACTCTTTGCTGAGACTCTTTCCCTTTCCGTCCACAAAAAGATAATGAAGGGTGCTGGAAGAGAGCAGATCGTTAGCGGAAGAGTTTTTCTTGTTATCGTCGGAGACGTATTCTTCCCAGGAAATCATAAAACGGTTGTCATTTATTTTGGTGATCTTTACGCCCGCAAAGCTTTTTCCTCCGCCTGTAAAGTTGGTAAGCTTCCTGGTAGTGGTTGCTTTTTCGGAAAAGTCAGACATTGGTGTGACGGACAGATAAAGGTTATGAGGCGTGTTTTCAGATACCTTATCATATTTGGACTGATCGATGGAAGTGCCAACGCATAATACACTGTCAGAGGAAACAGCCATGCCGTCAACGCTTGCGTAGCAGGCCAGTGCCCACACAGAAGTATGTGAGCCTCCGTATGGCAAAAGCTCTATGGTGGTGCAGGCAAGTGTAGTGCTGTCGTATCTGGAAAGCTTTGTACATCGTGAACCCTCACTCTGCTCCAGTACGTAGAGATAAGAACCTTGTGATTTGATATACTGTGCAAAGGAATGCCACAGATCGCAGGAAACGATCTTTCCTTTCATGGTTGCCTGGTCGATCTCGGCCATAAGGAAGCCCTGATGTCCCTGACCGACAGAGGGATCCACATATCCTTCGTGACCGGTAACAACATAGAGTTTGCCGTTGCTTTCTGTCATTTCCACACAGCCATAGTCAAAGGGCGTGCGGACCTCACCGCCAAAAAGCTCCGGGTTACTGGTAATTGCTGCTGCACCGTTCCGGTTCCAGCTTGTATCGTAGCGGATAACGCGGATGACCTCAGCGGAATCGTTTTCTTTGTTGTTTGTCTGGCCTTCTACCAGATAATATCCGTCAGATCCGGCATAAAAGCCACCCCACAGTGGAAGCTCCATGTTGATCTTGCGCTTGCTTCTGATCTTCAGATCATTATCGTAATATTCAACGCCGACAGAATTTTTCTGGTGGAAGACCCTCATGTATCCGCCGGAAACAGGAATAAGATCAGAGGTACGGCGTAACCTGACATTGAGATTGTCCTGTGCGGTTGGCGTAAGAGAGCCTGCCCGGGCTGTCTGTGGAAACAGGATCAGACAGAAGCAAAGACAGCAGAACAGAAATAGCAGAGATGTTAATTTTTTTAGCTTTTTCATAAGTTTCTCCTTTGTATGTGTTTTTAGATGATCTCCTGTTTAGATTATAATTCATGGGACAGAATTTACAATACAAAATCGGGAGTTATGGAACTCCCGATCCTCAGGATTTCTGTAAATTCTGTTCACAAAAACATCTTGAGGAAATACTGCTAGTGGGCAGTAACATCAGCAGCAGGAACCTTATGGAAACAGGGGCTTTTTTCTTGACAGTTTTTTGTGATATTGATAAAATATATTACAGTATATAGGTTAAAGGGGCATTGGTTTTGATCTAAATCAATGTCTCTTTATTTTATATATCACACATATTACACCAGGGAGGTAGAAAGATGTTAAAAGTATGGATCGCAGGTGCCAACGGACAGATCGGACGGGCACTGAATGATGTTCTGGATCCAATGCAGATCGAGACTCTGAACACAGATCTTGATGAGCTGGATATCACAGACACAGATGAAGTGATCAACTTCGGTTCCATTAACCGTCCGGATGTGATCATCAACTGCACCGGTATCACAGATACCGATGAGTGTGAGAAGAATCCGGAACATGCATACCGTGTCAACGCACTGGGAGCAAGAAACTTAAGCATCGTGGCAAGAAAATGCGGGGCAAAGATCGTCCAGCTTTCCACAGATGATGTTTTCGACGGAAAGAGCAAAAAACCGTATACAGAGTTTGACGATACCAATCCGCTGACTGTTTACGGCCGTTCCAAGAGAGCCGGAGAGAACTATGTAAAAGAGTTTACACACAAACATTTCATTATCCGAAGCAACTGGGTATACGGAAAAGGCGGAAACAATTTTGTAAACCGTGTGCTGGAGACAGCAGAAAAAGGCCAGGCGCTTTCCGTTGCTTCGGATCAGTTCGGATCACCGACCAGCGCCAAGGATCTGGCAAGAATGATCCTGTATCTTATCGATACCAACGAATATGGAACTTATCACGTAACCTGCAGCGGTGTATGCAACCGTTATGAGTTTGCAACCGAGATCCTTCGCCTTGCAGGAAAGGAGATCGAACTGAGATCCGTGCCGACAGAGCAGTCAGATCTTTCTTCTGTCAGACCGCCATATGCCGTCCTTGATAATTTTATCCTCCGTATTATTGAAGTGTATGATATGCCGGACTGGAAAGCATCGCTGAAAGAATATATGGATGAAAGAGCGGAGGACTAGAATGAAAGAGAAAAATATAAAAGAGAAAACACAGCAGAAAAAGAAAATGGGCCTTACCACGAAGATCTTTGTGGCGCTGATCGCAGGTGCGATACTGGGAATCATTCTCTGTTACCTGGTTCCTGACAGCAGCTTCAAGAAAGATGTGATCGTGGAGGGAATCCTTTATGTGATCGGACAGGGATTTATCCGTCTGATGAAAATGCTGGTTGTACCGTTGGTATTCTGTTCCCTTGTCTGCGGAAGTATGTCCATCGGTGATACCAAGAAGCTTGGAACCGTAGGTGTGAGAACACTGGTATTTTATCTGGCGACTACAGCTCTGGCTGTTTCGGTTGCTCTGACGGTAGGTAATCTGATCAATCCGGGTGTGGGACTTGATATGAGCTCTATTCAGTCCTCCGCTTCCTCTGTGGAGACTATGGAGGCTACCTCTCTTACGGATACCATCCTGAATATCATTCCGGACAATCCGATCAATTCCCTGGCAAGCGGAACCATGCTTCAGGTTATCGTATTTGCCCTGATCGTGGGTGTGATCCTTGCGAAAATGGGAGAGCGAGCAGAGACAGTAGCGAACTTTTTCAGCCAGTTCAATGACATCATGATGGAGATGACCATGATGATCATGGCACTTGCACCGATCGGTGTATTCTGCCTTATCAGCAGAACCTTTGCAAACATCGGTTTCAGCGCATTTATCCCGCTGGCAAAATATATGATCGGTGTTCTCCTTGCACTGGCAATCCAGTGCTTCGGCGTATACCAGATCCTGCTGAAGATCTTCACAGGACTGAATCCGATAAAATTCATCAAGAAATTTTTCCCGGTTATGGCATTTGCATTCTCAACAGCTACATCCAATGCCACGATCCCGATGTCCATTGATACCCTGTCCAAAAAAGTGGGTGTTTCCAAGAAGATTTCTTCATTCACCATTCCTCTTGGAGCTACCATCAACATGGACGGTACCTCTATCATGCAGGGTGTTGCCGTAGTATTTGCGGCACAGGCCTTCGGTATCCACTTAAGTCCGATGGATTATGTGACAGTTATCGGAACTGCAACCCTTGCTTCCGTAGGAACTGCCGGTGTACCAAGTGTTGGTCTTGTTACTCTGACCATGGTATTTAACTCTGTAGGACTTCCGGTTGAGGCAATTGGTCTGATCATGGGTATTGACCGTATCCTGGATATGACCAGAACAGCGGTTAACATTACCGGTGATGCAGTCTGCACAACCATCGTTGCACACCAGAACGGTGCACTGGATAAAAACGTGTTTAACGAATCAAACTAAATATCCGGTTCAAAAAAAGATCCGACCCTGTCGGGTGAGAAAAAACGAAAAACGGCTGTACATATCGTAAAAGCGATATGTGCGGCCGTTTTTTTACTGGATCAGGTAAGTCCCCTGCTTATTCCTGTTCCAGAACACCCATGACAGAGGGCAGTTCCAGCTGCTGATAGGTGTGAAGGATCTTTTCCAGCTCAAAGATAGCAGGGGTAAGAAACTTATTCTTGTGATAGACCAGCTTGAATTTCCGGTTCCATTCCCCTGCTTCGTTGCAGAAGACCCGGACTGAACGGTGACGGATCTCATGATGCATAAGACGGATGGACATAACAGAGAGCATCTGGTTATACAGCACTGCGTTCAGCAGTGCCCGCGGACTGTTGGCTTCCCAGGCAGTCCGGATTTTCAGATCATGGCGAAGGGTGTAATCCTCAAAAAGCTGTCTGGTACCGCTTCCATATTCCCGGACTGCAAATTTCTGGTTGTTTAGCTCCTGGACATGGATGCGTCCTCTGCGGTAAAACGGATGCTTTTTTCCGGTGGCAAGGACCAGACAGTCGTCGATGATGGGAAGAACGACAAGGTCCGGGGAATGGATCTCACCTTCTACCACAGCAGCGTCCAGCTCAGAACGCAGAAGCTTCTGTTCGATATTTTGCGTGTTGGTGACAAAGGAGTAAACGTCAAGGTCCGGGATTTTTTTCTGCAGATCCAGGATAATGGATGGGGTCAGGCAGGTTCCCACAGTGAGGGTGGAGCCAAGCTTCAGCGTGGAAGACTGTCCCTGGTTCTGCATCAGCTCTTCCAGCTGCTGAAACTGGCGGATCATTTCACGGGCATGGGGAAGAAGAAGCTTTCCCCGTTCTGTGAGATAAAGCTTTTTTCCAAGACGTTCAAAGAGAAGGCCGTTATAATGAGCTTCCAGCTCACGGATGGCCTGACTGACTGTTGGCTGGGAAAGATAAAGATGTTTGGCAGCAGCACTCATGGAGCCCTGTTCCGCAACGGCCGCAAAAACAGTGAGATGGCGGATGGTCATATGGAATCTCCTTTTATTGTAAATTAGTATATAGGTAAAACCTATCATTTTTATAAAATAATATCATTTCTCAAATACATCTTCAAGTGGTATAGTAGGAAGTACGTGAAAACGATTTCAACATTGCAAAATACAGGGCAACGATACCGTGGGAAAGTATCGGAATGCCGGTGAGACCAGGAGGAGGAAATATGTCAGCATTAACTGTAAGCAAAGAGGAAGAGAAAAGACTGAAGGGGCAGGGGTTTTTGAATAACCGGGGAACCGATGAATTTTCTGCACGGGTGATCACTGTAAACGGAAAGGTGACAGCGGCACAGCATAGATGTATGGCGGAAGCAGCAGAGAAATTCGGCAACGGAAATCTTACCTACACGACCAGGCTTTCCGTGGAGATCCAGGGAATCCCCTACGAAAAGATCGAAGAGTTTCAGGAATTTATTGCGAAGGAAGGTCTGGAGACAGGAGGAACAGGAGCAAAGGTCCGACCGGTAGTATCCTGCAAGGGAACCACCTGTCAGTATGGACTTCTGGATTCCTATGCAATTTCAGAAGAGATTTTCCGGAGATTCTATAAAGGCTACCGTCAGGTTGCACTGCCGCATAAATTTAAGATCGCAGTAGGCGGATGCCCGAATAACTGTGTGAAACCAAATCTGAATGATGTGGGGATCATCGGACAGAGGATCCCGCACTTTGACAGCGAGGCATGCAAGGGCTGCAAAAAATGTGCCATTGAAGCTGCATGTCCAAACAAAGTGGCGAAAGTCGTTGACGGGAAACTGCACATTGATGAGGAGCTTTGCAGACACTGCGGAAGGTGTGTGGGAAAATGTCCATTCCATTCCATCCCGGACGGTACCTACGGATTCAAGATCTATATCGGTGGACGCTGGGGAAAGAAAATTTCTCATGGAAAGGCCCTGAACCGGATCTTTACGTCAGAGGAAGAGGCACTGGATGTTATTGAGAAGGCAATCCTGCTTTTTAAGGACCAGGGATTAAAGGGAGAACGTTTTGCCGAGACTATAGAACGAATTGGATTCGAAAATGCAGAAAAACAATTATTGGAAAAAAATCTTCTGGAAAGAAAAATGGAAATTTTGTCCAAATAGAGATATAAAAAAACTTCCTATTATATAAGCTGTCTGAAACTGAAAAAATGCGAGCAATAATATAAAAAAATTTTACTTCGTTTATATAAAATTTTATTATATCACAATATTAACAAAAAACTAAGTGAAAATTCTATTTGAAATATGCAAAATAATGTGATAAAGTATTAACAATACATGAACGGAGGTAAAAAGAGTGGAAAACTACATGTATTTGGTGCCGGTGGCAGCAGTACTGGCACTTCTGTTCGCAGCATACCTTGCAGCGAAGGTCAGCAAGCAGGATGCAGGAACAGACAGAATGAAGGAGATCGCAGGTGCGATCGCAGAAGGTGCCCGCGCCTTCTTAACAGCAGAGTACAAGATCCTGGTTATTTTTGTAGCCGTACTTTTTGTACTGATCGGAATCGGAGTTGGAAGCTGGGTAACAGCAATCTGCTTCGTAGTAGGTGCTCTGTTTTCAACAATCGCAGGATACTGCGGTATGACCGTTGCAACAAAGGCTAATGTAAGAACAGCAAATGCAGCAAAAGAGGGAGGAATGAACAAGCCTCTTTCCATTGCATTCTCCGGCGGTGCTGTTATGGGTATGTGTGTTGCAGGTCTTGGTGCACTGGGTGTCAGCGTTGTGTATATCATCACAAAGAACGTTGACGTACTTTCTGGATTCAGCCTTGGTGCTTCTTCCATCGCACTGTTTGCACGTGTTGGTGGTGGAATCTATACAAAAGCAGCTGACGTAGGAGCTGACCTTGTAGGTAAGGTTGAGGCAGGAATCCCGGAGGATGACCCTCGTAACCCGGCTGTTATCGCAGATAACGTAGGTGATAACGTAGGTGATGTTGCCGGTATGGGTGCAGACCTTTTTGAGTCCTATGTAGGATCTCTGGTATCTGCCCTTACACTTGGTGCGGTAGCCGGAGCAGTTTCCGGTGTTCTTTATCCGCTGGCTATTGCAGGCTGTGGACTGATCGCATCCATCATTGCAACATTCTTTGTAAAAGGTGATGATAATTCCAATCCGCAGAAAGCCCTCACAAGAGGAAGCTATGTATCTGCAGCACTTGTTATCATCGTGTCCCTGATCCTCAGCAAGACTCTCTTCGGAGACATGAAGGCAGCCATTGCTGTGATCGCAGGTCTTGTTGTCGGTGTCATCATCGGAAACATTACAGAGTATTACACATCTGCAGATTACAAACCGGTTCAGGGAATCGGCGAGCAGTCTGAGACAGGTGCAGCTACAACTATCATCAGTGGTATCGCAGTAGGTATGAAATCTACAGCATTCCCAATCCTGCTGATCTGTGTTGGTATTTTTGTAGCATACGGTGTGGATGGATTATACGGAATCGCTCTTGCAGCAGTTGGTATGCTTTCCACAACAGGAATCACAGTTGCCGTTGACGCGTATGGACCCATCGCTGACAATGCCGGTGGTATTGCAGAGATGTCAGGTCTGGATGAGTCAGTTCGTGAGATCACAGATAAGCTTGATTCTGTAGGTAACACAACAGCAGCTATGGGTAAAGGCTTCGCGATCGGTTCCGCAGCTCTTACAGCGCTTGCTCTGTTTGTATCTTATGCGAATGCAGTAAATCTGGATGCGATCAATATCCTTGCTCCTCGTGTTACGATCGGTATCTTTATCGGTGGTATGCTTACATTCCTCTTCTCGGCCTTCACAATGGAATCCGTTTCCAAGGCTGCTTACAAGATGATCGAGGAAGTAAGACGCCAGTTCCGTGAGAAACCGGGTATCATGAAGGGTACCGAGAAACCGGATTACAAATCATGCGTTGCGATCTCCACAACAGCAGCTCTTCACGAAATGATGCTTCCTGGAATCATGGCGGTCGTTGTTCCGGTTATCGTAGGTGTTGTTCTTGGCGTTGAGGCTCTTGGAGGACTTCTTTCCGGTGCTCTTGTAACAGGTGTACTGATGGCGATCTTCATGTCCAACGCAGGTGGTGCATGGGATAATGCAAAAAAATACATCGAGACAGGTCATCATGGCGGAAAAGGCAGCGAGGCGCACAAAGCAGCCGTTGTCGGCGATACAGTCGGCGATCCGTTCAAAGATACATCAGGGCCTTCCATTAACATCCTGATCAAGCTTATGACTATTGTATCACTGGTATTTGCTCCTCTGTTCTTATCCATCGGAGGACTTCTGTAAATATCATTTCAGAAAAAAAGTAAACCCATATTATATAAAAAAGCTCTTTGCAGAGAAATCTGCAGGGAGCTTTTTTTGTGCGACAGGCGGCGGAATTGTACGGATATGAGAGTGGGCTCTGGTTATGAGTCAGTTTCTGGATTTTCTGTTCGTGCAGCCTGTTCGATCAGTGTCCGGTTTACATCATCCTCATAGGTCCGCATCTGCACCTGCATAGGTGTGGGATCATCGCTTAGCTTCAGATGCCCGAAATGATTAAAGAAGATCAGTACGCCGAGGCCGATCCCGATGGAGTAGGAAATCTCCAGGATGGTAAAGCCGGAGGAACTTTTTCCCGTAACAAGAGTGTAAAACTGGCTAAAAAGGCTGCCCATATCTACGTCATTATTAAAGGTCATAATGGAAAAAGCGGCGCCGAAAAAGGAAACCAGGCATACAAAAAGGATTTTCACATACCGGAAAATTTTCCCTGTGGCAGAGCTGATGCGGTAGGTGATGATAAAATCCGTTTCCCCGATGGGAGAAATATCAATGGAGGGTTCCAGCTTCTGGATCTTTTTCAGAAGATCCGAGACAGACATCACATAGCGTCCGGGCTTTTTCACATCCAGAACGATCACAGGCATGACCCGCAGACGATTGAGGATTTTGGGGTCACTCATGGAAAGTGCAGCGATATCCTGAAGATATACATGTGGGTTGGTGACTTCAATGTTCTGATCCAGCTGCAGATAAAGAGTATCACTCATGAGAAAAAACTCCTTTCCCGGAATATTATTTTTTCATTTTTGGACGGAAGAAGAGACTGGCCAGATAAGAGAAGATCAGGGCGGAGGAAACTCCGGCAGCACAGGCAGTGAAGCCTCCTGTAAAAAGCCCAAGGATGCCGTCTTCTTCAATGGCTTTTTTCATACCCTCCCATAATACATGTCCGAAACCGATCAGCGGGACGGAGGCCCCGGCACCTGCAAAATCCACCAGCGGCCGGTAGACGCCAACGGCACTTAACAGGGCGCCGCTGCATACCAGAAGTACCATCACACGGCCAGGCATCAGCTTTGTCTTGTCTAGAAGGATCTGGATCAGGGCACAGACAAGGCCGCCGAACCAGAATGCGTTAAAGTAATCCATGCTCATACCTCCATATGCTCGATGACAACTCCGTGGGCAATACCCGGAATACTGTCACCTTCATTAAAGCTTACTTTGGAAAGAAGCGCTCCTGTTGGTACAAAAAGGATCCGCTTCCATTCTCCGGATACAATCTTCGGAAGGATATAGGAGGCAAGGACTACAGCAGAACAGCCGCAGCCGCTTCCTCCTGAGTGGGTGTCCTGAGAAGGATTGTCATAGATCAGGATACCGCAGTCTTTATGAATGGGAGAAAGCCGGATATTTTGTTCCTCCAGAAGATCCAGGAGAATTTTCTGCCCGATGATCCCCAGATCCCCGGTAAAGACGGCATCATAATCCGAAGGCGTCCGCCCGAAATCCGAAAAGCTTCGTGCAATGGTATCGCAGGCTGCAGGAGCCATACAGCCTCCCATGTTCATGGAATCCCTGAGACCGTAATCCATCACACGGCCGGCAGTAAGGCCGGTGATAGCAGCACAGCCTTTGCCGGAGCGCAGAGGAGCTTTTTCTCCGGGAGGAGATGTACTTAGGATACAGGCACCGCTTCCGGTTACTGTCCAGGTGGCAGAAAACGGCCGCTGGTTTCCGTATCCCAGGGGAAAACGAAATTCTTTTTCCGCACTTGCGAAATGGCTGGAGGTGGCACATAAGACCCGTGTGCCGAATCCGGCGGTCAGAGCAAGGGAACCGAGAGAAAGTGCTTCCCCTATGGTGGAGCAGGCGCCGTAAAGACCGTAAAAGGGAATTCCAAGTCCAGCGGAGCCGAAACAGGTGGCTGATGTCTGAGCGAGAAGATCTCCGGCGAACATCAGATGGATATCTTCGGAGCTCAGTCCGGCTTTGCTTATGGCCTGAGTGGCAGTTTCTTTCTGCAGTGTGCTTTCCGCAGATTCCCAGGTGTCACAGCCAAACATGGGATCTTCACAGACCAGGTCAAAAAGATCTCCAAGAGGACCGTCCGCCTCTTTCTGACTGACGATGGATGCGGCGCTTTCGATATACAAAGGCTGTGAAAATGCAATGCTGGCTGCGCCAAGTCTGAGATTTTTGCTCATGATATCACCTCCAGGATCTTCAGGATATAATAGATCACACCCAGTCCCCAGGCGCTTAAGATGCCGTAGAGGATCACAGGACCTGCAATAGTAAAGATCTTGCACCCTATGCCGAAAACCTGTCCTTCTGCCCGGAACTCAATGGCGGATGCAGCCACTGAGTTGGCGAATCCGGTAATGGGAACAAGACTTCCTGCACCGCCGAATTTGCCGATTTTGGGATAAATACCAAAGCCTGTGAGAAGGACGCTTAAGAGAATGAGAATGACAGAACACCAGGTTCTGGAATCGGAAGCATCTGCACCGAGAGCCTGTGCTGTGTTTAAGATAACCTGTCCAAGAAGACAGATCAGTCCGCCTGTGAGAAAAGCTTTTGCCATATTCAGCGGCAGACTGTGGGTGGGAGTAAGCTGCTTGACATATTGTTCATATTTTTTTTTGTTGATATTTTGCATATGGAAAATCCTTTCGTGAGATGGTAGAGTGACAGTAAGAATTACATCCAGCTCATGGCATAATAAAACAGGGAGCCCAGGGCTTTTCCGGCAGCAATGGAAATTATTACCGGAGAAAGCCCCTGAGAGAGCTTCAGCCGTCTGGCAAAGACGGGAAAGACTTTTGCGATTTCTGCCAGTGCAAGGATCCAGCCGCCCAGGAAAATTCCGAAAAATACTCCGCAGACAGCCAGGAAAAAAGGTCCCAGCGGAATTCTGATCGGAAACAGGGTGACCACGGTTCCGGCAACTGTTCCCAGAAGTGTCAGATCTTCATAAAGAAAAATCTGGTCAGCTGTATGCGTGATACCTGCATAGCGGGGAACAATGGAAAGGCCGATCAGCAGTCCGGAGACACCTCCTGCAACGATGATCCCGGCACAGAAACCGATAAAGCACAGAATCAGCTGTTGAAGCATGGACAGAACCTCCTTGTGGGATTGTATGGGAATAGTATGAGAAAATATAAATTTTTTATGCGAAAATCTTAAAAAACAAGAATATCTGTACATTTACGGACAGAGATAGTATAATAAAAAAGAATATAGACAGCGGCGGACAGGCGCTGTCTTTCTCAATCAAAAGAAAAAACAGTGTCAGGAGGACGGATATGCAGGATGCTTTTTCACGTATGGAATTGCTCGTTGGAAATACAGGTGTAAAAAAACTCAGCAGGGCGAAAATTGCAGTATTCGGTCTTGGCGGAGCCGGATCACAGGTGGCAGAGTCACTTGCGCGCTGCGGTGTGGGGAGTCTGACACTGATCGATCATGAAAAGATCACATTGACGAATATCGGAAGCCAGGTGCTGGCACTTCATTCTACTCTGGGAATGAGCAAGGTAGAGGCGGCCAAGAAGAGAATCCGGGATATTGATGAGAATATTTTGGTGCATACCTACGAAACCTTTTATAATGAGGAGACTGCGGGAATGTTTGAATTGCGTTCCTTTGATTATATTGTGGATACAATGGGAACACTGTCGTCAAAACTGCTTCTGATCAGCAGAGCAAGGGAGGGACGTGTGCCTGTGATCTCCTGCCTGGACATCGGGGACAAGATAGACCCGTCTAGACTTGAGGTTGCGGATATCAGCAGGACCACAGTATGCCCGGCGGCCAGGATCATAAAAAAAGAACTGCGTAAACAGGGAATACGTAAACTCAAAGTACTGTATTCCAGAGAACAACCGGCAAAAGAAAAGCTTTTCAGACGGAGAAGAACTATGGTGAAGAAGCCTGCCGAAGGAAATATTTCCTTTGTGACAGGGACTGCGGGATATCTGCTGGCGGGAGAAGTTGTGCGGGATATACTGTCAGCCGGAAACGTTTCACACAGCTGACAGCAAATGAGAAATTGAGCGCAGATCACGGACAGATCCAGTTCATGAGCATGAGTCAAGGCGGAACAGTAATGTCTGCTTTACAGAAATAAAACAGAAAGACTGAGGAAATAAAAAGTGAATTCAGAAATCATAAAAAAGTTCTGCGATCTTCTTGGAGAAGAACGTGTTTTTACAGGCGAAGCAATGAGCCGTCATACAACTTTTAAGATCGGAGGTCCGGCGGATTATTTTTTGATGCCGGATAAAGACACAGATGTGGGGCGTATCGTAAAAATCTGTAAAGAAAGTGCGATCCCTTATTTTATCCTCGGAAACGGAAGTAATCTTCTGGTAGGAGACGGCGGTTATCGTGGCGCGGTTATCCAGATCTACAAAAATATGTCTGCCGTTACCGTAGAAGGAACAGAGATCACCGTACAGGCAGGTGCGCTGCTTTCATCGGTGGCAGCAGCAGCAAAAAATGCAGCTCTTACAGGCTTTGAGTTTGCAGGCGGGATCCCGGGAACTATGGGCGGTGCGGTTGTGATGAATGCAGGTGCCTATGGCGGCGAGATGAAGGATGTTCTCACAGAGGTAACTGTGATGGATGAGGAGGGAGAGATCGTTACCCTTCCGGCAGATAAACTGGAATTGGGATATCGTACCAGCATCATCAAAACCGCAGGTTATATCGTGCTGGAAGCAAAGCTACAGCTGAAGGAGGGAAATCCGGAAGTGATCCGTGAGACCATGAAAGATCTGACGATCCGTCGTACCACCAAACAGCCGTTGGAGTATCCCAGTGCTGGAAGTACCTTTAAGAGACCGGAGGGATATTTTGCAGGTAAGCTGATCATGGACAGCGGTCTTGCTGGATATCAGGTAGGTGGTGCACAGGTTTCTGAGAAACACTGTGGCTTTGTGATCAATGCAGGCGGTGCAACTGCCAGGGATGTCCGCACGCTGATGGATAATGTCAGGGATATCGTTTATAAGAAATATGGAGTTACGCTGGAACCGGAGGTGAAGTTCCTGGGTGATTTTGAAGCCTGATGACCATTTCTGGTACATCGTTTTCAAAATAATTATACCACTTACTTGTCTGTGGATCCGATCGCACAGACCTAAAAGCCTCAGCGTAGCCCGGCTTTCAGATACCCAGGATATGAAACAGAGGGAACAGGAATGCGTATGTACGCTTTACAGATAACGGAAGAAGAAATGGAAAGGAAGAGAGACTATGCGTTTTGTGATCGTTACAGGAGTGTCAGGAGC